>NZ_DFTP01000094.1:0-168 GCF_002381585.1 Marinimicrobium sp. UBA4209 | reverse complement strand
CCCCGAGCCCGAAGGTGCGGATGTGCACGAGCAGGGCATGGGCTGGTACAACGCGAACCTGAAAGGCAAAGCGGCCAATGCGATTACTTCGGGTATCGAAGGTGCCTGGACCACCAACCCCACCCAGTTCGATATGGGGTACTTCAAGCTGTTGTTCGGCTACGAGTG
>NZ_DFTP01000010.1:25204-27073 GCF_002381585.1 Marinimicrobium sp. UBA4209 | reverse complement strand
CCCGGGCATGTACACCGACACCACCCGGCCCAACCACCTGGCCCAGGAAGTGATCGACAATAGCGTCGACGAAGCCCTCGCCGGCCACGCGAAAAGCATTCAGGTGGTGTTGCATAAAGATCATTCGATTTCCATCTCGGACGACGGTCGGGGCATGCCGGTGGATATGCACCCCGAGCAGGGTAAACCCGGGGTGGAAGTGATTTTGAGCACCCTTCACGCCGGGGGCAAATTCTCCAACAAGAACTACCAGTTCTCCGGCGGCCTGCACGGGGTGGGGGTGTCGGTGGTGAACGCGCTTTCCCAGATGCTGGAAATCACCATCAAGCGCGATGGTCAGGTGCATCGCATGGGCTTCAAGGATGGCGACAAAGCCACCGATCTGGAAGTGATCGATACCTGCGGCAAACGCAACACCGGCACCAGTATCCGCTTTCTGCCCAACCCGAAATACTTCGACTCGCACAAATTTTCGGTCAGCCGCCTGCGCCACAACCTGCGCGCCAAGGCCGTGCTCTGCCCGGGGCTGACGGTCACCTTCAAAGACGAGCAGTCCGGCGAAACCGATGAGTGGTTTTACGAGGACGGTCTGCGGGACTACCTGCAGGGCGCAACCCAGGGCTGGGAAACCCTGCCCGAACAGCCCTTTGTCGGCGAGTTCTCCGGTAAAACCGAGGGCGTCAGCTGGGCGGTCCAGTGGCTGCCGGAAGGGGGCGAACTGGTTCAGGAAAGTTACGTGAACCTGATTCCCACCGCCCAGGGCGGCACCCATGTGAACGGTCTGCGCACCGGTCTACTCGATGCGTTGCGCGATTACTGCGAGTTTCGCAACCTGCTGCCCCGCGGCGTGAAGCTGGCCCCGGAGGATGTCTGGGCCAACTGCAGCTACGTGCTCTCCTCCAAATTGGCCGACCCGCAGTTCTCCGGTCAGACCAAAGAGCGATTGTCGTCCCGCGAGGCGGCGGCGTTTGTCTCCGGCATTGCCAAAGACGCCTTCGCCCTGTGGCTCAATCAGCACACTGAAGATGGTGACAAACTGGCCGAGCTGTGCGTCAACAATGCCCAGCGCCGAGTGCGTTCAAGCAAGAAAGTCGCCCGCAAAAAAGTGACCCAGGGGCCAGCCCTGCCGGGTAAACTGGCGGACTGCTCCAGCTCGGATCCCTCACGCAGCGAGCTGTTTCTGGTGGAGGGTGATTCCGCCGGCGGCTCGGCAAAGCAGGCCCGGGATCGGGAATTTCAGGCGATCATGCCGCTGCGCGGGAAAATTCTGAACACCTGGGAAGTCGATGCCGGGGATATTTTCTCCAACCAGGAAGTACACGATATTTCCGTGGCTCTGGGGGTCGACCCCGGCGCGGCGGATCTGAGCCAGCTGCGCTACCACAAAATATGCATTCTCGCCGACGCCGACTCCGACGGCCTGCATATTGCGACGCTGCTGTGTGCGCTGTTTGTCCAGCACTTCCGCCCGCTGGTGGAAAACGGCCATGTGTTTGTCGCCATGCCGCCGCTGTACCGTATCGATGTGGGCAAGGAGGTGTACTACGCGCTGGATGAGAGTGAAAAGAACGGCGTCCTCGACCGCATTGAGGCGGAAAAGAAAAAGGGTAAGGTGAACGTGCAGCGCTTCAAGGGCCTCGGTGAAATGAACCCCCTGCAATTACGCGAAACCACGATGGCCCGCGATACCCGGCGGCTGGTTCAGTTGGGTATCGACGATATCGAAGGCACGATGCAGATCATGGACATGCTGCTCGGCAAAAAACGCGCCTCGGATCGCCGCGTCTGGCTGGAAAGCAAAGGCAACCTGGCCGATATCGCGGTTTGAGGTGGCCAGGGTGTCGGATTACGCTTCGCTAATCCGACCTA
>NZ_DFTP01000010.1:14272-25176 GCF_002381585.1 Marinimicrobium sp. UBA4209 | reverse complement strand
TAGGTCGGATTAGCGAAGCGTAATCCGACATAGTGCCTAGTAACATAGTGCCTAGTAAAGAGACGGTTCCCCTTCCGGGCGGGTTTTGAAACGCCGGTGTACCCACATGTATTGCTCCGGGCAGGCACGTACTCTCTCTTCGATAAACTCATTGATCCGCCGGGCATCCGCCGTCTCATCGCCTGAGGGTAACTCCGTCAGCGGCGGGTACACCTTCACGTCATACCCCGAACCGTCCGCCCGGCGGTGATGGGTGAAAGGAATCAGTTGCGCCCGGCCCATGCGTAGCAACTGCGAGGTGGCGGTAATTGTTGCCGCCGGTACACCAAAAAATGGTACAAACACGTGCGGGCGACGGTCGCCGTAATCCTGATCGGGGGCGTACCATACCGCCCGGCCCTGGCGCAGTCGGCGTACCATATGCCGCATATCTTCCCGCGCAATGGCAATTCCGCCTTGGCTGAAGCGCTCCCGACCGTGGCGCTGGATCAGATCGTACACCGGGTTATTGTGGGGCCGGTACAGACCGTCAATGGAATGGTTCAAACACACCAGTTTGGCTCCCAGGTCCAGGTGGGTGAAGTGCATCGCCATAAACACTACCCCCTGGCCCGAGGCCTGGGCAGCTTGCAAGTGTTCCAGCCCTTCCACGCTGTGGCATAAAGACATCAAACGTCGACGTGGCCAGAACCAGGCGATACCGGTTTCGAGCAGTGCTATCGCTGTGGACTCAATGTTGCGTCGGGCCAAGTTGGTCCGTTCCGGCTCAGCCATGTCCGGAAAACACAGTGAAAGGTTGCGCAACGCGGTACGCCGCCGACCTTTGGCCAAGCGCCAGACGAGTTTCCCTAGCCCTCTTCCCATGGCCATCTGCACCCGGTAGGGCAACTGGGCAATCAGCCACCACAGGCCAAAGCCGACCCAGGTCAGCCAGTAGCGAGGGTGAAACAGTTGGCGGGAGACACGCGGCATTTCGATAAATCCTCAGACACACAGAAAAGGCGCTATTCTACCGTGTATGATGGCGCGGGGGGTGCCTGTGAACTATGTTAATATAGACGCCACATTTGAAGTTTTACCGGGAGTAAGAGGACGGCCCTTGTCCCATCATCAGTCATTGCGAGAGGCGCTGCGCGCGGCCACTCGTGCGGAGCATAAGGCACTCGAGGCCCAACCGCTCATGCAGCGACTGCTCTCCCCGGAACTCACCCTCATCGAATACGGTCAGATCCTGCGGGCTCAGCGGGCATACTACCGTGCCCTGGAACCGGCGCTAATGCCCCTCGAGCAGCAACTTCGAGAGCGTTTTCCCGAGGTGGGCTATCGTTACCAGTCTCGCCTGGCGTCACTGGATCAGGACTGCCGCGTGCTGCAATTGCCGGATGATCACGATATCCGCACGGGCGCGAGTTGGCGGCCTCCGCTAGACTCTACGGAGGAGGCGCTCGGCGTGCTGTATGTGCTGGAAGGTGCCAGCCAAGGGGGGCGGGTCATCGCCAGGGCATTGAACCGATCCCTGGGCCTGGAGAGCAGTAATGGCGCCGACTTTTTTCATTACCATGTTACCCAGGACGGATGGACCCGCCTTTGCCTCTGGCTGGAATCCATTCCTTTGGATGCGACATGGCATTGCGCGCTGACCGGCGCCAAGGCAACCTTTACCGGGCTGAAGGCCCATTTCGATCATTGGCAGAGGCAACTGAGTGACCGCTGAAACCCCGAAGTGTTTTGCGGACGAGCTTCAGGCAGCGCAGGAAGAGTGCGCGCGCGAGCCCATCCATATTCCCGGCGCCGTGCAGAGCTTCGGAGTGCTGCTGAGCTTTGATTCGTCAATTCGGCGGGTCTGGCAGGTTAGCGCCAATGTTCGCCAGCACCTGGGGTTGACGGTGAACGAGTGCCTCGGGGCCAGTGCCGCAGGCATTCTGGGCAGCAGCCTGCTGGGCAGGATCCGGCGCGGGCTGGCCAATTCCGATCGTCTCCCGGGGGCGATGACCGTCACCCGCAAGTTGGCTGGCATCAGCCGTAAGCTGCACGTGGTCGCCTACCGCAGCGGCGATGCGGTGATCGTGGAGCTTGAACAACTGGAAGGTTCGGCGCGCTATCGCTGGTTGTCCCTGGTCAACGACTGGATTGCCAAGCTGGTGGAAACCCGCACCGAGGATGAGGTCCTCAATCGGCTGTGCGATGCCGTCCGGTCCATTACCGGCTACAACCGCTCGCTGATTTACGCGTTTGATGACGACTGGAATGGCAAGGTGCTTGCCGAGAGCCGCGATGAGGTGCTGTCTTCCCTGATGGGGCAACACTTCCCTGCGTCCGATATCCCGCCTCAGGTTCGCGCCATGTACGGCAATAATCGCATTCGCGTCATTGCCGATGCTCAGGCTGAGGCCGCCCCGCTCGTGCCGGCGATGAATCCGGCCAACGGCAGCCCGCTGGATCTGAGCCAGGGCTATTTGCGGGCGGTATCGCCGATTCACTGCGACTATATGCAGAACATGGGGGTCCGATCGTCTCTGTCGGTTGCCATCTATTCCGATTCCCGGCTCTGGGGCTTGGTCAGCTGTCACAGCCAGACGCCCCTGTCTCTGTCGCCGTCTGCCCGGGACAGCGTTGCCACTCTGGTTGAAGTGGCCAGCCAACGCCTGTTCCTGCTCAAAGCCGAGGCCGACGCCCACTACCGGCAGCAGATCCACGACAATCGGGTTCAGCTCGCCCACGGGGTTCAGGAGCGTCACGCGCCGCGAGATCTGGTGCAGCAGCACGCCGAGCACTGGCGGCAGCTGTTCCGGGTGGAGGGGATTGCGCTGGTGTATCTTGGCGAAATCACCCGCTCCGGCAAGACCCCCGACGAGGATCAGGTGCGCGAGCTGACCAACTGGCTTGACGCTGAGCTCAAAGAGCCGGAGCCCTGGGCCACCACCTCGCTCAGCGCCTCGGGCTACCCCTGTGCTGAGGCGATACAGAGCTGGTGCTGCGGACTGCTGGCCATGCCCCTGCTGATTGACATGGATGCCCGGGGCTGGTTACTGCTGTTTCGTCCAGAGCAGTTTGAAATGATTCCCTGGGCGGGCAAACCCGAGAAGGTCGCCGAGGTGCGCGACGGACGCACGGTTCTGTCGCCGAGAACGTCCTTTGCATCCTGGGTTGAAGAGGTCAGTGGCAAAAGCTCGTCCTGGCACCCGGCCGAGATCAACGCCGCCCGGGATCTGGGCGATGACCTGGCGGTCATTGCCGCCGCCCATGAAATTACCCGGCTGAATGAATACCTGCGGCGCGAACGCAAGGCACTCGCGGAGGCGAATCAGCACCTGGAAAAAGTGGCCAACACCGACTCCCTGACCGGCACCCTGAACCGCTACCGGATTGAGCATCTGGTGCAGATGAGCATGGCCAACGCCGAACGCTATGGCCAGCAGTTCTCCCTGTTGCTGTTTGATCTCGATCATTTCAAGCAGATCAATGATACCTACGGCCACAATGTCGGTGACCGGATCCTGAAAACCCTGGTCAACTCGCTGACCGACGGGCTGCGTGAGGGCGACCAGTTGGGGCGTTGGGGCGGAGAGGAATTTCTGGTGCTCGCCGCCAATACCGTGCTAGATGATGCGGCGATTTTCGCCGAACGTCTGCGTGGGCTGGTACTCGGCACTGAATTTGGATTGGACGAGCCGGTCACCATCAGTATCGGCGTGGCCGAGTGGGGCAAGGGCGATACCATGAAAACTCTGCTGGTGCGCGCCGATCGGGCCATGTACGAGGCGAAGCACGCTGGACGCAATCGGGTCTGTCTGCAGAGGTAGAGATGGTGTTATTATAACCGGCTTTGACTCGGGCCTTGGGGGCGCGTTTTGAAGCTATCGGTCATCATTTCGACTTACAATTCGCCAGCGTGGCTGGAGAAGGTGCTCTGGGGATATTCCGTTCAGGACCATAAGGCATTTGAGTTGATCGTTGCCGACGATGGTTCTTCGCAACAGACCCGAGCCGTCGTGGATCGAATGCGTTCTGAAACAGGAATGCAGATCAAGCATGTCTGGCAGCCGGATGAAGGGTTTCGCAAGTGTCGTATTTTGAATCTTGCGACATTGCAGGTTGAGAGCGAATACGTCGTCTATACCGATGGGGACTGTATTCCTCGTCGCGATTTTCTCTCCGTGCACGCTTCAGAAGCCGAACCCGGTCGCTTTCTTTCCGGCGGCTACCACAAATTGCCTCTTGATTTGAGTCAGTTGATTGCCAGAGAGGACATTGTCAGCGGCGAATGTTTTGATTTGTCATGGTTGAAACAGCGAGGGCTGCCTGCCAGCCACAAGAACAGCAAATTGACGGCAGGCCCTTTAAGAGCCTGGCTCTATAACCGTTTGACGCCAACCCGCTGTCGCTTCAAAGGGTCGAATGGCTCCGCTTGGCTGAAGGATATTGTTGCGGTCAATGGTTTTGATGAAACCATGGCCTATGGTGGGGAGGATCGAGAGTTTGGCGCTCGTCTGATCAACCTCGGTGTCAAACCCAAACACGTGCGATACAACGCGATCGTCATTCACCTGGATCACAAGCGAAGTTATGTTGATCCTCGTATTGTTTTGGCTAATAAGGAGCACCGGAAGAAAGTGGAGAAAGAACGCATCGTGGTTACAGCTCATGGTCTGAAAGAGCATGATGGATCGGATGTGTCGATTATTGGCTGAGAATCTGTAGTCGTTTTTATCGTTGGAGTTTTGCTTGATCTTTTTCGTTTTTTCATACAATCGCGGGCCGCACCTGAAAAATTGCGTAGAGTCGATCGAGTGTTGCGCGCCCGGGCAACCCGTGATTGTTTTTGATGACGCCAGCGATGACCCGGAAACCGTCGCTGTCCTTGCGTCAATCGGCGAGCGGCACGAAGTGGTGGTGCGCGAGGACAAAGACTCTACTGACCAGCATGGCGCCCTGTACACCAACATGCAAAACGCGATTGATCGAGTATGCGATGATGATGTCATCTGCTTTTTGCAAGATGACACTCAGATGGTGAGGCGGTTGGATGACGATGATGTGGTGTTTATCAAGGAGTATTTCGACCGCTATCCAGACTCGGGCTTTCTCGCACCGGTTTTTCAGCGAAAAATAGCCCGGCCGGCTACTCTGCAGCGATTTGTTTATGATCCGGAGCGGGGTGTCTATATTCAGTCCGTGAAAAATGGGCGCCGCGTTGCAGGCGTATATTACTCTGATATTTCCATTACGACCACGCGACGACTCAAGGATAAGGGGTGGCAGTTTTTGATGGGTGAGTTTGAGAACGAGCAGCAGGCAGCCCGGTTGTTTGAAGAAATGGGATACCTATACGCCCCCTTTGTCATGTGGCTTCCTAACCCGCCGGCCTACAGGAATAAAAAGAAAAGTCTTGCTTTTTCGATAGCGGAAAAGATCAACAGAGCGGGTCTCTACCCATTTTCCATTATGACGGATGCCAGGGTCAGAGCGTTGAAATCGCGCCCCACGAAAGAACTTCCGATCGCAGAGCACTACCTGTCGACAACGGTCGACGGGGTGCCCCGCCCCTGGATATTTCATCCGCTACGTCGTTCGCGTTTGCTGCGCAGACTGGATAAGCTGGAAGCTGTGGTGCGCAGTGCGAAGAGCTGGTTTACTCCGAAAGGGTAGTCTTTACCAGCTCACAACCGCTTCAATTTGACTTCCAGATTGTTCAGTAGTTTGAGCCCCCTTAGGCCAGTCAGCGGGTTGTAGGTCCATGGCTTTCGAGGCGTTATCGGAGTGCATTCCAGTAGCGATTCAGCGACGGGAATCTCCTTCGGGGATCGGCGGAGGAACTGATCTGCCTGTTCGGCGCTCCAGATTATGAATGGGTAGTAACCACATTGTTTCTTTCGTTCGGCAATCTTCAGGGCCAGAGTCTTCTTCTTTCCACGCCACGCCGGAACCTCTGGCAGCCACATGGCAAAAGGGCTGTAAAGGTATAGCATGCGTCCGAACAGTGCTTTGGCCTGGCGATCATTGCCCGGTTCGGATTGCAGAAATCGCCACTGTTTCTTCAGTAGTTTTTGCGGAGAGGTGACCAGCAGGTCGGAATAGTGAATGCCGGCACTTTGCTGGGTCGCCCTTCGTAAGTAGGTGTTTTGGGTGGGGCCAGGGTCATCAGATACGGGGTTTCTGTTCAGGTCGATGCCGCGGATGAAGCAGGGGTGAATGAAACCGACCGAGGCATTCTCTTCCAATATCGAATGTAATTGAGCAAGTTCGTGAAGCGCAACCGGTCGAATGACCTGTGTGTCGTCCTGAAGAAAGCATACCAGGGAATAGTGTTGCGTTGCCTCCAGGGCGGACTGCATGTTGTGATAAAGTCCGCCGTGCTTGATCCTTCCTTTGATTGCAGGTTGCACGATTGTGACCGTCTCCCGTATTCGCTCCAGGTAAGACTGGGTGAGCGGGTCGGTACTCTCGTCGTCGAATATTAAAATGTCGGCGTAAGGCGCGCACTTGCGTATAGAATCCACACAGTTTTCTAAGAACTGTGCCCGGTTGAAAGAAAATATACAGAATGCGACGGAAATGTCAGATATCTGATCGGTCATAGGAATCTCGTCAGTGGGACAGAGCTTACTCGCCTGGGGCTGTGCCGCCATGGCTCAGATCAGCCGTTGGGTCAACGCGGGGCCAGCTAGGCAGTTGTCGGCTCCAGACCCAAACAAAAATCAGGGGTAACCAAGTGTATAGCCACATCGTTTTAACGGAAATGACCAAGGTGTAGGTATTGGTGATCACGAGCATGACAATGGTGCCGATAATGCCAAGCAAGTAAACTTTGGCGGCTTTCGTGGTGTTGGCTCGATAAATGGCGCTCAGCACCAAACCGAGTAGCGCCAGTAAAAAGCCTAACCCGATCAGACCCGTTTGTATAAAGGTGCCGAGGAACAGGTTGTGGGGTTGTGCGGTACCCAGCCGGGACTGAGCGTATATGAGCAGGCCCGCTTTGGTGGTTTCGAGATCAGTGGCGGCACCATGCCCGAACAGCAGTGAGGCGGGAAGGTGTTCCAGGTGGGCCGTCCATAATAGGAGTCGGTAAGAGGTGCCTCGCTCGGCCATGAACTGGACGAACTCATTGAAACCGTAGAGCGACAGTACGCCGGCCAGAGCGGCAGTTAAACTGAAAAAGGCAATCAGGAGCAGCTTCCAGTGGCGGTGAAGCACGGCGCTGACAAGCAAGGTATAGAGGATGATCACCGCCAGCGCGAGGGTCGGTCCCCGGCTCCCCGAGAGCAAGGTGCAACTGCAGGTTAGAATGAGTGCTGCGAACAGTAGCGCCAGATCCTTTCGGTTGATTGCCTGCCGTTCGTGCCATAGAAGAAAGGCGCCAATGCACAAATACATAATCAGCACGGAGACCCCTTCAATGGGCTGATACAAGGCGCCAATTCCATGCAGTCGTCCTGAAAAGTGATGGAAGCCGCCAAAAATGACCAGCGCGGACAGGCTGCCGAGCACGACGCAGGAGAGAATGAAGCGCCCGAGGAACAGGGGGGTTTCCAAAATGCGCGGCAGTGCCGCCAAGAGCACCAAGACCAGCAATGCGGTTTCAAAACTCCAACGCAGGGCCTGGATGTGCTCTGCGCCACTCGCCTGGCTGACGATCAGTGAGCTGGCGGCTACGTAGAGTAAAAAGCCCGCGCACAGACGTAGCAGGGCGTCACCGGTATCAATGCGCAGCCGCCCCATGCTGAAAAAAACCAGTACCGGTAAGCCGAGCGCCAGGTGGAACCAGGCCTTGAAAAGGTCCGGGTGCGGGGAGATGGCCGACAGGGCAACCCAGATCAAAAACAGGGTCGGCAGGCGGCGCTGATAGCCGGAAGTCGTTTGCTCGTGAGCACTGGGTGTCATTGCGTGGTGATCCATTCTAGCAACAGGTCCGTGAAGTCGCGGGCATTCCAGTCGTGCTTGCCGCTGCTCTGGGAGTGAAGGGTAATATAGTGAACGTCAGGGCGCTCGAACAGCGCCTTGACTTGCTGCACCACGGCCGTGGCATCGCGGGTGTCAAAGATATAGTGCATCACATCCGGAGCCCGCCACTGCACGGGGCGCGTCTCGTGCTGAGCGAGATACTGTTTGTATAACCCGAATTCCGACCAGCGTCTGGGCGGTTGGTTCAGCAGGTGTTGCCACCAGGGGCGGCCGCTTTGTTGCTCCAGATGTTGGAGCATGCCATTCACGGCGGCCCCGTCGAATACGAAAGGGGTGTCGAAATAGGTATTGACCGGCTGATCTTCGGTCAGTTTTCGGGGCCCGGTCAGCTTGGCGGCGTTGTCCACCCACTTGCGTACTTTCCCGCTCAACTCCCCCAGTGGCTGCCACTGGGCGAAGCACACCACCGCGTCGGCGGTCTGAAAGTCATCCAGTTGGGCCGAGGGCGTGACCACCACATCGGAGTCCAGAACGATGGTGGTGTCGTGGCCCGCTTCACTGGCCACCGCGAGTTTGCACAGCTGCTGCGTATGCCAGCCGGTATAGGCGGGCCAGCGCGGCCAGCCCAGGGTCCGGCGCAGGCTGCCGCTGATACGGGTCAGGTGGCGGCCGGTGCGGGCGCTGATGTGACGCGCCTTGATGCGTTCGCGCTCTACGTCCGCTGGCAGTACCTCGGCGGTGGTTCGCAGCACCACATTGGGCGCTTCGGCGTAGGCTTCGAAGAGGTGCCGATCTTCGGTCTGTACCACGACGTGGTGTTTCAGCCCCGCCAGGGGGGAGCGCGCCAGAGAGGCCCGGAGCAGACGGAAGTGCTCCAGATCTCCGGCCCAGGTCGGGGTCAACAGAATGGGGTTGGACGGGATGGCGGCCGTCATCCGTTGCCGTCCCTCAGGCGCGACTGAAGGCGACGCAGCGCGGTGCGTACCCCGGTGTTGGCCTTGCTGCCCGTGTAGCGCCCTTTGCTGATGTGCCGAATACGGTACACGCTCGGAATGGGCAGCGGCTCGCCCTGACTCTGTACCAGCCAGCGAAAAGCGCGGTCTTCGTGGCACTTGGCGAACTGCTCACTGGGCTGCTGATACAGGGCAATGTGGCGACAGTAACCGACCGCCCGGCAGACATCCCCGTGGGCGATCTGCAGCGGTCCAGTCGCCTTGGAGGGGCGCTTGACCGTAAATGAGCCGGTGTCGATGTCCAATACCGCTGGCTCATGGGCCGCGGTGAGCATGGGATTGTCTTCGGCCAGCAGATCCGTGGTGCGCTCCTCTTCGGGGAAGATCAGCGCGTCTTGGCGCCCCTGAAGCAATTCGGCCAGGGTATCCAGGCAGTCGTCGCGGAACATCAGATCGCAGTCGGTGAACCACACCCAGTCGGCCCGGGTTTCCAGTGCCGCCCGGTTTCGGCCTATGCCCCGGCGGAACAGCTCCTGCCGTGGCAGTGCCCGCCAGTTCCAGGTGACACCGGGTACCGACTGGGTGGAAAAGAACTCCAGCAGTTGCGCGGTCCGGGTGTCCTCGGGGGCGTAGAACACGGTCATGGTGACGTTCAGTCTGGTGGGCGGGAACAGCACCAGAGAGCTCAATTGATAGGCCAGGAAATGCGAGTAATTCCAGCAGTGGCTGACGATCTCCAGATCCAGCGGCCCGGTCTTCGCCGTCCGCGCGGCCACCGGTGGCAGGTCCGGCTCGAACCAGCGGGCCGGGACCCAGCCTTTGGCGGCCAGACGATAAAAAGCGAGGCGGAGTGCGTCAAACATAAGGTGCGCCATTCGGATCAAAAAACCGCGGCATTCTATCACGGCACAGGCGGCGCTGCCCGCCAGAATCATGGTGTAGATGACCGCTGACCGTCAGGCATAGCCCTGCTTCAGCGCTTTGAGAAAGGGTTCCGGCGTGTTGTCGGTGCCGGCACTCCAATGCTTGTGGACGCCACGCTCGAGGCGGGCCAGGTTGGCGGCCTTCCAGGGCGCGTCAGCGGTATGGCTGGCGTGTTGAACGCCGCGGTCGAAATCGATCAGAAAGACCTCGCCCGAGCTCGGGCGGACCAGAATATTGGTGGCATTGAGGTCGGCGTGGTAAACCCCGGCGTCATGAAAGCGCCGAATGCAGCGTCCCGCCGCCTCCCAGAGAGGAGGGTGCCCGGTTTGGTCGAGGCTCAGCAGCGATTGGGTATCCTCCAGCCGCTCGATGATCAAGGCCGCCCGGTAGGTGAGTCCTTTACGTTCGTACCAGGCGGCGATGGGGGTGGGAACGGGCAGCCCCTGGGCGCTGAGTGACTGGAGCAGGGAAAACTCCCTGAGGGCTCGGACCCGGGACGAGCCGAGGTAGACGTAGCGGTCATCCAGCAGTTTGCCGGGAAGACCGCCGCGGCGATAATGCCGCAGGACCCACCGGCCCAGGTCACCGTCGAGAAACCAGGCGGCGCCCCGGCCACCGCTGCCGACCGGCTCGGCCGAAGCGCCCCAGGCGGCGGGATCAAACCACCGGAACTGAAAGGCGTCGGCCAGGGCGGGCTGGACCAGAGCGTGCTGTGAACCGTCGTGGTAGGCGCGGCCGGGGGCGTCGATCATCAAATCATTCAGCCTTTGTGGGTGAGTGCTTGCTAGCGTTCATAGCAAGTGGGTGAGCTGGGCTCGCGGCCATCGGCCTGTTCGTCTTCCCGCGCCAGCTGGTCCAGCAGGGCCTTGCGCAGGATGGGCAGGTGAGACTGCTCGGGGTTGCGGGTGGCGGTCAACAGGCTCAGGCGGCCGCGACGGGCGTGGCGCATCAGTGGCGTGAGTGCGTCCGGGTCATCGTCCAGCTCGCTCTGGTAGTCTTTGGCAAAGCGCTGCTGGTCGATATCGCCCTGATGCCAGGCGCGCCGCAGGGCGGGAGAGGGGGAGGCGTTGCGGTACCACTCGGTCAGTTGCAGGTCGTCCCGGCGCTTCCCTCGCGGCCAGAGGC
>NZ_DFTP01000010.1:0-14140 GCF_002381585.1 Marinimicrobium sp. UBA4209 | reverse complement strand
GGCGATCCACCAGTACACGGGCACCATCGGTGCGCTCGACGGGTTCGTAAACGCGTTTGAAAACGATGTCGTAGCTCATGGAGCGCAGTTTAGCACTTCCCACCGGACCCTTGGGGGTCACGCGATCTGTAACACCTGCTTCATGGTCGGCGTCTGGGCCGGATCGACCAGATCGGCCAGGGTGTAGCCATCGAGTACGCTGAAAAAGGCATTCAGGGATTCGGCGAAGATGCCCTTCAGGCGACAGGCCGGGGTCAGTACGCAGTGGTTTCCGGCGCTGAAGCACTCCACCAGCGACAGATCCTGTTCGGTACTGCGGACCAGCTCGCCCAGATTGATGTCCTTGGGATCGCCCCGCAGGCGGAGGCCGCCGTTTTTACCGCGAATGGCGTGCAGGTAGCCCTTGCTGTTCAGCTCCTGCACCACCTTCATCAGGTGATTCTTGGAAATGTCGTAACTCTCGGCAATTTCCCGGATGGTCGACAGTTCGTCGCCCTTGAGCGCAACGTACATCAGTACGCGCAGGGAGTAATCGGTATAGCGGGTAATATGCATGGTTGACCTCGTTAGCCGGGGCGGCCGTCGGCCCGGGGCTGCCACAGTATCGGCGCATAAAGTACCACAAACAAGGCAAACGCCAGAATCCAGGCCAGGGCGGACAGGGTGACCCCGATCCGGTAGTCCAGCCACTGGTTGGCGGCCAGCAGCCGAAACACCGTGGCGGCAATGATCGCGGCGTACATCAGCCGGCCGAAGGGACGCAGGGTGAGAGGCCGCCCGGTGTGGCCCATGGCCACCCGGCTCATTACCCCGAGAATCAGTGTGGCAACGCCGCCCACGGCGAGGGCGTGTTGCCACAGGGAGTCCGACAGCGCGGGCAGGAAGGCGCCCAGGCCGCGCAGCGCCAGAGCAACCACAATCCAGCCATAGGCCAGGTGCAGAATCCACAGCAGGGGTTCGCGTCGGGTCTGCCAGCCGGACCACTGGTAAAGACGTACGCCGTTGACAGTGGCGGCCAGCAGGGCCACGGCGCCTTCGACCCAGAGCGGCAATGGCAAAAGGGCTACCAGAGTGAGTGCCAACACACTTGCCAGCGCCCACTGAGTGACATGCGCCGACTGCGTGACCCGCTCCGGGCGTCCGCCATGCATCTTCAGCCAATTGGCGGTGAAGGCCGGGGTGATGCGTCCGGCGATGACCACAATCATCAGAGTAATCACATCCAGGCCCAGACCTTGGCCCAGTTTGAGTAGGCCCACACCACCGTTCATAAAGCCCAGGTGCATCAGCAGGTTGCCCGTCGTCAGCGCCGCCAACACGGCCACCAGAATCAGGTTGCGCTTGTTGCCGTAGCGCAGCAGGACTCGCCCGGCATAGAGCGCCACCACGGGCAAAAAGGCGAGATCGACCACCGCGACCAGCCAGCCCGGCAACCAGCCCGCAAACCAGAACACCGCCCGCCCGGCGAGCCAGAGTACCACCAGGGCTATCAGGCCGGCGCCGCGCAGGGGTGGGGCACCGGTCCAGTTGCACATGGCGGTGAGCAGAAACCCGGCAATGGGGGCGCTGACGAACCCGTAGATCATCTCGTGGCTGTGCCACTGCAGCGGGGACCAGCCCAGAGGCAGGGGCCAGCCGCCAAAGAGAAAACCAATCCACGCCAGGATGATGGCGATGGCGTACACCCCCGCCAAAATGAAAAATGGCCGGAATGCATAAGAAAAGAGGGCCGATGGTTGCGACATGTTCAGATTTCCTCGTTCGCTGAGCCGACGGATCAGGCGTCGGGCCGGCTCCATAAAAAGGTGGCAATGGCGCAGAACAGTACTGTCAACGCCAGTAGCACGGTCGGTGCTGCGCCGGAAATGATTAGCCAGACCAGGCTGGCGGTCAGCATCGTGCAGGCCAACCACTTTCCCCGGCGGGGAATGGCTCTCCGGGTGCGCCAGGCCTCCAGCGCCGGCCCGAAGTGCGGGTGGTGGCAAAGCCAGCGGTGCAGCCGGGGTGAGCCTTTGGGGGCGGCCCAGGCCGCCAGAATCAGAAACGGTGTGGTGGGTAGCAGGGGTAATAGGGCGCCCAGCGCGCCCAGTGCAAGGCCGCTCCAGGTCACCAACAGCCAGGGTAGTCGCTGCGGGTGTCGCCAAATCGAGGTGGGACTCATGGAAACCCTCGGATACTCACGCCAACAAAACATGCATTAACAATATATCTTTTTGCGGAGGTATTCAATCAACCCTCCCACCCCTGAGTAGGAGTGAATGATGCGCGCTATGCCATTCAGGGGAGGCCGACTATCCCTGAAGGGGTAGATGGCGCCCATAAAGATGAATTTATTTTACATCTTTATCTTGGGTCGTTATTCTTTGTTAAAGAAGTAATTTAAATGAACCTTTTAACCGGTTCATTCCTGTCTGGTCATCGCACAAGGGGAGCTGCCTATGAATTGGCTGACACAATCGGTGGGAGATATTGCCCGGGAATTACCCGGGGCCACCGGGGTATTTCACGGTTACGGTCTGGATTTCTGCTGCGGGGGTAAGCAAGCACTCGCGCGGGCCGTCGAGCGCAAGGGCGTTGATGCCGAGGCACTGACCGCGGAGCTCGACCGGCTGCACGCCCAGGCCGATGGTGCCCGGGGCGACTGGGCGGACGCCGACAATGCCGAGCTGATCGAGCACATTCTGACCCGCTATCACGACGTTCACCGGGAGCAGCTGCCCGAGCTGATCCGGTTAAGTCAGCGCGTTGAGCTGGTACACGGCGGACACCCGGAGTGTCCGTCCGGCCTGGCGAGCCATCTTGAGGGGTTGCTGGCCGAGCTGGAAAACCACATGGCCAAGGAGGAGCAGATCCTGTTCCCCATGATCAGCCGGGGCATGCTCGGGATGGCCGGCGGACCGGTCGGCATGATGCGCCATGAGCACGACGAGCACGCCCAGGGGCTGGCGCGCATTCACGAGCTGACCCGGGGCATCAATCTGCCGGTGGGCGCCTGCAATACCTGGCGCGCCCTGTACCTGGGGCTGGCCACCTTCGAGGTGGACTTGATGGACCACATCCATCTGGAAAACAACATTCTTTTTGATCGCATTGACGGACAGGGGGCCGCGGCACATGGGTAAGTACAAAAGATTATGGTGGACGCTGATTGGCACATTGGCGGTTACCTTCGGTTTGTTGGGGTACTTTGGGGTCGAGGTGTACCGCAAGGCGCCGCCGATTCCGGATCAGGTGGTCACCGAAAGTGGTCAGACATTGATGACCGAAACCAGTATTCTCGACGGTCAGACCGCCTGGCAATCCGTGGGTGGTATGCAGCTCGGCTCCATCTGGGGGCACGGCGCCTATCAGGCGCCGGACTGGACCGCCGATTGGCTGCACCGGGAGCTGCTGGCCTGGCTGGAGTTGGCCGCTCAGGACAACTTCGGTGTCAGTTATGACGAGCTCGATGGGCGCGATCAGAATGCCCTTCAGTACGAGCTGAAGGAAGCCTATCGCACCAACACCTGGGATGCGGAGACCGACACCCTGGTGGTGTCCGATCGACGCGCTCAGGCGATGGCGCAGACAGCGGATTACTACAGCCGTCTGTTCGGCGGTGCCCCGGAGTTGCAGCCCACTCGGGAAAGCTACGCCATGAAAGAGGTCACGCTGCCGAGCGAAGAGCGCCGGGATCAGATGACCAATTTCTTCTTCTGGACCGCCTGGGCCGCCGCCACCGAGCGCTACCCCGGTGAAGCGACCTACACCAACAACTGGCCCCACGAGCCGCTGATCGACAATAAGCCCACCGCCGAGAACATCGTCTGGTCCATCGCCAGTGTGGTGCTTTTGATCGCCGGTGTCGGTGGCCTGGTCTGGGGTTGGGCGTTCCTGCGCAAAGAGGACGAAGAGGAGCCACAGGCGCCCAAGCAGGACCCGATCACCACTTTTGCGCTGACGCCTTCCCAGAAAGCCCTGGGTAAATACCTGTTGGCGGTGGTGGGACTGTTCACTCTGCAGGTGTTCCTGGGCGGGTTCGTGGCTCACTACACCATTGAGGGGCAGGGCTTCTACGGTATCCAGACCTCGGACTGGCTTCCTTACTCCCTGATGCGCACCTGGCACATTCAGTCGGCCATGTTCTGGATTGCCACCGGCTTCCTGGCGGCGGGCCTGTTCCTGGCGCCGGTCATCAACGGCGGCAAAGATCCGAAGTATCAGAAGCTCGGCGTGGACATTCTGTTCTGGGCGCTGATTGCCGTGGTGGTGGGTTCCTTTGCCGGTAACTTCCTGGCGATCAACCAACTGATGCCCGCCGAGTGGAGCTTCATGCTGGGCCATCAGGGGTATGAATACGTCGACCTGGGCCGCTTCTGGCAGATTCTCAAAGTTGCCGGCATCGCCTTCTGGTTGTTCCTGATGATGCGCGGCATCGTGCCGGCCCTCAAGCAGGGTGGCGACAAAAACCTGTTGGTGTTGTTGACCGCCTCCGTGGTGGCCATCGGCCTGTTTTACGGTGCCGGGCTGGCTTACGGCGAGCGCACCCACATTTCCATCATGGAGTACTGGCGCTGGTGGGTCGTGCACCTGTGGGTAGAGGGCTTCTTTGAAGTGTTCGCCACCGCCGCACTGGCCTTCATTTTCTGCAGCATGGGCCTGGTATCCCGTCCCATGGCAACCGCCGCCTCCCTGGCATCGGCGTCACTGTTCATGCTCGGCGGCGTGCCCGGTACCTTCCACCATCTGTACTTCTCCGGTACCACCACACCGGTCATGGCGGTAGGGGCCTCGTTCAGTGCGCTGGAAGTTGTGCCCCTGGTGGTGCTCGGTTATGAAGCCTGGGAGAACTGGCGGCTCAAGTTCCGCGCTCCCTGGATGCAGAACATCAAGTGGCCGCTGCTGTTTTTTGTCGCCGTGGCGTTCTGGAACATGTTGGGCGCCGGCGTGCTGGGCTTTATGATCAACCCGCCCATCTCGCTCTACTACGTACAGGGGCTCAATACCACGCCCACTCATGCACACGCCGCCTTGTTCGGGGTGTACGGCTTCCTGGCGCTGGGCTTCTGCCTGCTGATTCTCCGCTACATTCGCCCGAACATGGCGTTCAACGAGCGCGTGATGAAAACCGCCTTCTGGTGGATGAACGGTGGTCTGGTGCTGATGTTGTTTACCAGCCTGTTGCCGGTGGGCGTCATCCAGTTCGTTGCCAGTGCCTCTGAGGGCCTGTGGTATGCCCGCAGCGAAGCGTTCATGCAGACGCCGCTGTTGGAAACCCTGCGTTGGGTCCGCACCATTGGCGATGTGATTTTCATTGTCGGCGCCCTGGCAG
Organism: Marinimicrobium sp. UBA4209; assembly: GCF_002381585.1. NCBI lineage: Bacteria > Pseudomonadati > Pseudomonadota > Gammaproteobacteria > Cellvibrionales > Cellvibrionaceae > Marinimicrobium > Marinimicrobium sp. UBA4209. The sequence goes on along the minus strand of NZ_DFTP01000010.1, from coordinate 8,829 downwards.
TGACCTGGCAGGTGGTCAAGGGCGTACTCTTCCCGGATGCACCCGATCAGATAGTCGAAGGCCGACTGGAAAAAGCCTGGGCCCCCGCCTATGCTGAGTCCGATACGGCCATGGCTGAAGCGCATCAGGGTGACAGCGTGTGCTGCGGGCACTGTGGCGGCGATAAATAGCCGCAGGTTTGACACGCTGGTGTTTCACGTCCACAGGGCGGGCTCAGCCCGCCCTTTTTGTCTTAACGGTTTGGGAGAAGTGAATGGTCAATGCCAAAGAGCGTATAGATACCATCTATGACGTGGTCAAGAACCGAAACCCCGGGGAAACTGAATTTCATCAGGCGGTCTGGGAGGTCATTGAAACGCTGACGCCCGTGCTGGAAAAATGCCCTTATTACGCCAAACAGAAAATCATCGAGCGCATCTGTGAACCGGAACGGCAGATCATTTTTCGGGTGCCCTGGCAGGATGATGACGGGGAGGTTCACATCAACCGCGGCTTCCGGGTTGGTTTCAACAGCGCGCTGGGGCCCTATAAAGGTGGGCTGCGGTTTCATCCCAGCGTCCTGCTGGGGACCATCAAATTTCTTGCCTTTGAGCAAACCTTTAAAAACGCCCTGACCGGCCTGCCGATTGGCAGTGGTAAGGGTGGCTCCGATTTCGATCCCAAGGGGAAATCCGACAATGAAATTATGCGTTTCTGTCAGAGTTTTATGACCGAGCTATACCGGCATATTGGCGAGATGACCGACGTGCCGGCCGGGGATATTGGTGTCGGTGCCCGTGAAATCGGCTTCCTTTTCGGGCAGTACAAGCGCATTACCAATTGTTATGAGTCCGGGGTGCTGACCGGCAAGAGCCCAAGCTGGGGTGGCGCACTGGTTCGTAAAGAGGCGACCGGCTACGGCCTGGTTTACTTTGCCGAGGAAATGCTCAAGGCGCGCAACGAATCACTGAAAGGAAAAACCTGCGTGGTGTCCGGCTCCGGCAACGTGGCGATTTACGCAATTGAAAAGTTGCAGCAGTTGGGAGCCAAGGTGGTGGCCTGCTCTGACTCCGGCGGAGTGATTTACGACGAGCGGGGCATCGATCTGGACACGGTGAAGGAAATCAAGGAGGTGCAGCGCGACCGGATCAAGGCGTATGCCTCTCAACATGGCGAGGCTGACTATCGGGACAAAGGAAACATCTGGGATATTCCCTGCGACCTGGCGTTCCCCTGTGCCACCCAGAATGAACTGGATGAGAAGGCCGCGCAGACGCTGGTCGAAAACGGTTGTCTGGCGGTTGCCGAGGGGGCCAACATGCCCTGCACGCCGGAGGCGGTGGATTGCTTTATGGAAAACAATGTCGCCTACGGCCCCGGCAAAGCGGCCAACGCCGGTGGCGTGGCGACATCGGCCCTGGAAATGCAGCAGAATGCCAGTCGTGACTCCTGGACATTTGAGCACACGGAAAAACGTCTGCGCCAGATCATGGCCAACATTCATAGAGACTGTTACGACACCGCTCGGGAGTTTGATCTGGATGGCAACTATGTGGCGGGCGCCAACATAGCCAGCTTCCGGCGAGTGGCGGATGCCATGTTGGCCTTTGGTGTTATCTGAGGTCTGCCAAACGAGCTGACGATCGGTGCTCGGCACCGGTCGTCAGTCTGCTCGGCTGACCGCTTCAACTTTCACGGTGGTGCGCTGGGTTTTACTGATCGGCCAGTCAATTTCCTGCCCTTGTTTCAGGCCAATAATGGCGCTGCCAATGGGGCTCAAAATGGACAATTTGTTCTCCGTGTTATCCAGCTCGGTGGGATAGACCAGCGTATAGGTGAACGTCTTTCCGGTCGACTGAACCGTAAACGTCACCTGTGAGTGCATGGTCACCACATCGTCCGGAAGCTTGGCCGGCGTCACAATTTTTGCCCGCTCCAGCTCTTCTTCCAACTGATTGGTGATGGTGTCCTCGGGAACCGATTCCAACAGTTTCCACAATCGCTCATAGACTTCTTTGGTCAACGTAATTTTGGGTTTCGATGCCATACAAATTCCTCATGGTAATGTTAGGTAAAGAGTGCGCCATCCTTGGCGGTAACACTATTCTTTGCTGTTGTTTTGACGTTTGTCGCGTTTTTCCGCACGTTTTTCCTTCAGTGTGCGCTTTGCCTGTTTCTTTTCGTTTCGAGACATGCGAGTAGTCCTCTAGCTGATGGTTGTTTGTGTGGTTGACCACACATCGGCATAGACAACGTGGCAGTGCCACGAACCAGCATGCAATTGAATCACCCCCTTGAAAGTGTCTTTTTAAGCGCCCCGCCGTCTGCCGTCGCGGGGGCTCGGTAAATAGGTGTGTCACCTGATCGCAGCGATCTGGTATCTCAAGATTGACCCAAACACCTTGACGGTAACCGTATCGCCCGGCTTGCGGCCCATGAGCGCGGCGCCAAGAGAAGAGAGAAAGGACACTCTGCCTTCGACCGGAACACTCTCTTGGGGCGCCACCACCACGAGGGTGCAAGGCTGATTTTCCTGCAGGTCAATCAGTTCTACCTCGCTGTTGATCGAAACGGTTTCGACATCAACGGCTTCAAGGTTGTTTGGTTTGCCAGCCAGATCAAATAAGTACGATAACGTGACCGGCTCAATATCCATGCCCCAGGGGCGGGTGATGTAAAAATCTTGCGCACGCCGTCTCAAGGAGCCCAGCAGCTCCTGGCGTGAAGAATTACACATGGCAGACTCCTGGCCTACAATGCGATGGATGAATCGGTTGTGAGTAAAATAGGGTATGCCCGAGTGCTGAGCGTTAGCACTCGGTTAAGAGGGGAAGATGGGGGCAAGCCTCCACATCAGAAATTGCGCCAGTACGTTGTTCACGAAAATCCTGTGTTTTTCAAAATGACGTTGCTTTGAGGTTACCCCAACGAAAATAAAAGTCAACGGTATGTTTGGGATCTTCGGCGTTTCGCGGTCAAAGCATGTCGCACGTCTTCCAGGCGCAGGCCGCGGGTATCAATGCCACCGATAAACAGCAGTGCTGCGGCCAGCAGTAGCGGCGCCGCGATGACCAGCGCGGACCAGGAGAGAAAGTCCATCAGACCCGCGACTCCCAGAAGGGTACCGGCGATGCCGCCCAGTTTGGAGCTGGCGGCGACCAACCCTGAGCCGGTGCCGCGTAGATGCACCGGATAAATCTCCGAGGCGTATGGAATCAGCATGGCGATGATGCCACTGGCACTCATGAGCAGCAGTGCGGTGCAGGCGGTCAGTATTTCCACTGTCAGCCAGCCCATGGCGGCGCTCAGGGCGAAGACCCCCAGGGCGGCAGCGGTCAGGGAGGTAAACAGCGTGAGTGTGCCGATGGAGCTCCAGTGGTGGTAAAGCCAGATCACCAGTGCCACGCCCGGCAGCGCAAAAAACGCGGACTTGGCGATCAGAGAGTTGGCGTGCTCGGCAAGCCCCAGGCTGTACAGGTTGGTGGGCAGCCAGAGAAGAAATCCGAAATTGACGAGCCCCCAGGCTATGCCGGCGGTGGTCAAGCCCCAGGTAATGCCGGTGTAGGGCGCGCGAAACAGGTCTTTGAGGGTGGCGTGGCCGGTATCGGGCTCGGGTTCGACCACCACATTCTGCTCCGAGTGTTGGGCGCCACTAAACCGCGTCAGTACCTGACGAGCTTCGTGGGTCATGCCCCGACTGGCCAGGTAGCGAGGGGATTCCGGAATATACCGATTCAACAGTATGACGATCATCCCGGTAGGCAACCCGAGCAGCCACAGAATGCGCCAGCTGAACAGCGGCTCCAGAAGGGTGGCGGATCCTGCGGCGGCCAGATAGCCCGCCGTGGTGCCCAGTCCGCCCAGTGCGACCAGCAACCAGCCTCGGTGCCGGGCCGGCACGGATTCCGCCATCAGGGCAAAGGTAATGGGCAGCAAGCCCCCGGCCGATAGCCCCATGAGGAAGCACATTGCGAGGTTCCAGCTGTAGCTGGGCATGGCGCCGCAAATTGCGGTTCCGATGAACATGAGCGCGGAGAGCAAAATCGCGGCTCGTCGACCAAAGCGGTCCGCCGCCATACCCCAGAAGATCGACCCCAGTGTAGTGCCGGTCAGGGCGACGACTGCCAGGACGCCAGCGGACTGGCTGTTCAGGTCGTATTCTATGGACATGCCGGGCATGACAAAGCCGAGCGTGGCCGGCTTCATGACGTCCACCGTGACGGCAATCATCAGAACCATGACCAACTTCCAGTGCTCCGCGTTTAGCGGTACCTGGTCGGCCACATGGAATTGCAGGTGCGGGTCGCTCTGTTGGCGCAGCTCGCTCACCCGAGGCACCACGCCGTAGGCGGAACACAGCAGTCCGAGGGGGATCAGCGCCATGCCGATAAGCATCGTGGTGCTCATGGGCATGCCCGCCATCTGATAGCCCATGGGGGCGGCATGCAGAAACATGGGAATGTGCGACAGCACACCCAGAGTGATGCCGGCACACCCAAACCAGAATGCCAGTGGATGGTAAAACCGCATGGGAGAGCCTCAACGCCGGACAGTGACGGTGGTTAATAGTTGAGTTTTTTACTCAGGTATTTAGCTTTATTCACTTTGATGGTAGCATAACGGTTGTTGATAATGTGTATTCAGAGAGCATCTTATGCAGCCCAGTTTTCATATCTCCGAACTCGCCCGCAATTACCTGATTGAGCTGCTCAGCAGCCAGGGTGTGGATGCGGCCAGGATATTTGTGGTGGAAGCCGGCACCCCTCGCGCCGAAACCTGCCTGGCGTACTGCCGGCCGGGCGAGGAGTCGGAAACCGATCTGGAGGTGTACGAGGGTGACCTGAAGCTGTTTCTCGACAAGCGCAGCCTGCCCTACCTGAAGGGGCTGGAAATCGGCCTGCAGGAAAAAGGCGAGCAGAAGCAGATCACCATCCGCGCCCCCAACGCCAAGAAGCCCCAGAGTGCCCAGGGGCGCGAGGTGGAGTTTGAACGCGAGTGCCCGGCCAAGCTGGTGCCCTCCGGTGATGACCTGATGATTCCTAAAGGGGCCGAGGCGGCGATTACCCAGGCATTAGGGGCCAGCTACACGTTGCTGTACCACGGCAACCTGATTCGTATCGACGGTAAAGACGCCGACGCCATCGGTCTGACTTCCAATGCGCTTGAGTTTGAAGCGCGTGAAGACGGCCGCATCGATGAAGATCAGGTCTGGAAGGCGCTGTCCATGGTGTACGATCCGGAAATTCCGGTGAATATCGTCAGCCTGGGCCTGGTGTATAAAATGGATGTGGATCAGGCACGCGGCCATGTGTTTGTGGAAATGACCCTAACAGCACCCGGTTGCGGAATGGGCGATGTGCTGGTGGATGATATCAAGCGACGCCTGGCGGAAGTGCCCCATGTCCACTCCAGCGACGTCCAGTTGGTGTTTGATCCACCCTGGACGCGCGAGATGATGAGTGAAGAAGCTCAGTTGGAAACGGGAATGTTTTTCTAGGGGCGGTTATCCCTACCCATCAAAATCCGCGGCGTCGTGGCGCTCGCGCAATTGCTCGTGAGGTTCGCCCCAGGTGCGATTGACTTTGCGCCCGCGCTGCACGGCTTCCCGTTGATCGATGGCCTGCGCCCACCGCTTCAGGTGTCGATACTCATCCACCGATAAAAACTCGCCGGCATCGTACAGGCGCCCCAACACCAGTTCGCCATACCACGGCCAAATGGCCATGTCCGCAATGCTGTACTGCTCTCCCGCCAAATAGGTTTTGTCCGCCAGCTCGCGATCAAGCACGTCCAACTGCCGTTTGACCTCCATGGTGAAACGATTGATGGGGTACTCGTAAGGCTCCGGTGCGTAGGCGTAAAAATGCCCAAACCCGCCGCCCAACAAGGGTGCGCTGCCCATCTGCCAAAATAGCCAGTTGAGACACTCGGTGCGGCCCGCGATGCTGTCGGGAATAAATGCGCGAAACTTGTCAGCCAGGTAAAGCAGAATCGAACCGGACTCAAATACCCGTGTGACCGGATCGGTACTGTGGTCGACCATGGCCGGTATCTTTGAATTGGGATTAACCGCCACAAAACCACTGGAGAACTGATCCTGCTCCATGATGTCGATGTAGTGTGCGTCGTACTCCGCTCCCGAAATTCCGCGAGCGAGCAGCTCTTCGAGCATGATGGTCACTTTTACGCCGTTGGGTGTTGCGAGTGAATAGAGCTGCAGTGGGTGCTTACCAACCGGTAGCGCTCGCTCGAATCGGGCCCCCGCAGTGGGGCTGTTGATGCCACTGAATTTACCGCCGGCCGATGTGTCTGGCGTCCAGACTTTGGGTGGGGTGTACGAGTGCTCGCTCATTATTCCTCCATTCACGATCGGTTGCTTGCGTTTTGAAACTGCTACACTACAGTTCGATGACGTTGACACACATAACCACTGTACGCAGGAGGAGAATACCATGGATCAAAAAGCGCTCCGCGCCTGTTTTGCGCTGTCCTTGCTGGGTTTGCCGTCGGTAACCCTGGCGTCTTCTTTCCAGCTACTTGAGCAAAGTCCGGCCCATATGGGCAAGGCATTTGCCGGCACGGCGTCGGATATTACCGATGCCTCTACGGTCTACTTCAATCCAGCGGGCATGGCACGTCTGGACGGTCAGCACCTGACCCTGGGCGGAAACGTCGTGCTCACCGAAGCGGACTTCGTCAACGACGGCAGCAATTACGTCATTCAGGGTAACGCCGTGCCCGTGCAGGGCAGCGGAACCACCGACGAAACCGGGTTTATTCCCAATGCCTATTGGGTCGTTCCGGTATCCGAGCAGTTCACCCTGGGCCTGGGCGCGGGCGGCCCCTTTGGTCTTTCCAGTGACTTTGGTGCCGAGTGGCCGGGGCGCTACGACGCCACCTTCAGTGAGCTGGAAGTCACCAACCTGAACCTCACCAGTGCCTGGGCACCGAACGATCAGATCGCCTTCGGTTTGGGGATCAACTATCAGATGATCGATGTCACTCTGCAAAGCCAGTTTGACTCCACCTTGGGTGCCAGCCCGGATCCCGCCACCGACAGTAGTGCGAGCATTGAAGGGGACGATGACGATATCGTGTTCGATGCCAGCGTGTTGTGGACACCGGCCCCGGGAACACAGTTGGGTTTGATCTGGCGTCAGGGTGGGGATTTTACTCTCGATGGCAGTGCCGCCTTTGAGCTCAACGCCGCCTGTGCACCCGGCGCGGGTTCGCCTACCGGCGCACCACCGGCACCGACCACCGGTACTTTATGTGCAGGCGCTCTGACCGGGCTGGAAGGTCCGGTCACCGCAGGGGCGGAGCTGCCGGATACCATCACCCTGAGTGGTTCGCAACAGTTGAATGATGTGTGGACCCTGCACGCGGACATTGCGCAAACCCGCTGGAGCAGCATTCAGACCATTGCGGTTGATAATGTTGATAACGGCGAGAACGTGGCCACACTGGACCTGCGTTACGATGACACGCTTCGCCTGGCGTTGGGCGCCAGCGCGGCGTTGACGGATACCTTCACCTTGCGTTTTGGTGTGGCGCAGGACGAGGCGCCGCAAACCGATCCGGAGTTTGTCAGTCCGAGAATTCCGGATGAAGATCGTACCTGGTTGGCCGTCGGCGCCAACTTCCATGTATTCGATTCGGTCACCATGGATGTGAGTTACGCTCACCTGCTGGTGGATGATGCTCAACTGGAGCGCACTGAGCCAACCCCTCTGGGCGGAAGCTACACTCTGGAAGGCAGCTTCGACAGCTCGGTCAACATCCTGGCGGCCCAGATCAACTGGCAGTTTTAACCGATCACCGGCCGGGGCGGTCAGCCTCGGCCGGTGTAACAGTTTTTACTGCGGCTGCTTGGCCGTTCTCAGGTAGGGCTTGAGGGTTTTGAAACCTTCGGGGAATTTCTTCTTGGCGTCTTCGTCACTGACCGACGGCGGAATGATGATGTCTTCACCATTTTTCCAGTTCACCGGTGTGGCAACGGTGTGCTTGCTGGTCAACTGCACGGACTCCAACAGGCGCAGAATCTCGTCAAAGTTGCGGCCGCTGGTCATCGGGTAGATCAACTGGGCTTTGATTTTTTTGTCCGGACCGATGATGAACACCGCGCGCACGGTGGCGTTGTCGGCGGCGGTGCGACCGTCCGAGGAAGCGCCTTCATCTTCCGGCAGCATGTCGTACAGCTTGGCCACGTTCAGATCCGTGTCGCCAATCATCGGATAGTTGGGCGCGGTGCCCTGGGTTTCTTCAATGTCCTTGGCCCACTTGGCGTGGTTGTCCACCGGATCGACCGACAGACCGATGATCTTGGTGTTGCGCTTGTCGAATTCCGGCTTGAGTTTGGCCATGTAGCCCAGCTCGGTGGTGCACACCGGGGTGAAGTCTTTCGGGTGAGAGAACAGGATCGCCCAGGAGTCGCCAATCCACTCGTGGAAGTTGATTTCGCCTTCGGTGGTTTGGGCGGTAAAGTCGGGTGCTGTGCTACCAATACGCAGGGCCATGAGACCTCCTTTCGGGATCAAACACAAATGATGGAATGGAACCATTGATAGTGGGGCCGGCCCGGGCAAATACAAGCCCTGACCGGCCGATCAGTAGAAAAGATGATAAAGGCCGCACCGGTGATCGTAAAATGACCTTTCCGTCTAATCCATAGCGTTCGGTTATAACGAAGCACGCAGCGTCAGCTTGCGTCGAAATCCAACCACAGGTGCTGGTAACCGCTGGCCGGATAGTACGCATTGACCGGTGCCTTGTCGGGCGTCGGCGCAAAGGCGCCGCTGATCTGTAATAACTCCTCCATCAGTACCCGAAGTTCCAGCCGGGCCAGCGGTG
>NZ_DFTP01000066.1:46730-50810 GCF_002381585.1 Marinimicrobium sp. UBA4209 | reverse complement strand
CATCCTGCCTCCGACTCAAGCTCTCCTCCAGCGGGTGGGGCTGTGCCTCGGCTCGTCCTACGGACCTCGCCGATTCGCTCGGCCTGCGGCCATTGCGGGTGGGCCTCGTTCTGACTCATCTGCTTTGCCTTCCCGTAGGTCGGTTTAGGCCGCAGGCCGTAAACCGACAAACACTCCCAATCGACAAACACCTCTACACAATCCGCTATACTGACCTCTAAACTGATAAAACGTCTTTCAAGGCTGGAGTCTCTATGCAATACGACGTTGTAGTGGTTGGTGGTGGTATTCAAGGGGTGGGCGTTGCGCAAGCGGCTGCCGCTGCCGGCTACTCGGTTTTATTGCTGGAGAAGACCGCCTTGGCGGCCGCCACTTCCAGCGCCTCTTCAAAGCTGATCCACGGTGGACTTCGCTACCTGGAATCGGTCCAGTTTGGCTTGGTTCGCGAGAGCCTCAAGGAGCGCGCGCTGCTTCTCGAGCTAGCGCCGGAGCTGGTCAAGCGCGTCGATATGCATATTCCGGTCTATCGCTCCTCGTCCCGTTCGTCCGGAAAGATCTCCATTGGCTTGTGGCTCTATCGGATACTGTCGGGCTTCGATGATGATTCGGAGTTTTCTCGCGTGCATCGGAGTCAGTGGTCGGCGCTGGATGGTTTGCGGACGGATGACCTGATGGCTGTGTTCCGATACCGGGAGGCGCAAACGGATGATGCCTCTTTGACCCGTGCGGTCTGGGCCTCGGCGGAATCTCTGGGGGCGGAGTTGGCGATGCCGGCGGATCTGATGTCCGCCGAGTGCCACCCCGCCGGTTGTGAGATTGTTTATCGACAGGGAGAGAAGGAGCTTTCTGTCGAGGCAGGGGTGCTGGTCAATTGCGCTGGGCCCTGGGGAACCGAAGTCATCGGCCGGGTGACGCCGGCCCTGACCGGGCCTGAGGTGGATCTGGTTCAGGGGGCCCACCTACTATTGCCCCCGAGCCTGAAACACCACTTCTATCTGGAAGCTCCCGATGATCGGCGTGCGGTGTTTGCCTTGCCTTGGAACAACCGGTTATTGATCGGTACAACCGAAACGCTGCATAAAGGCGATCCAGCGAAAGCAGCCTGTACGCGCGAAGAGCAGGATTACCTGCTGCGGACACTTCAGCACTACTTCCCGTCACTGGATGTGTCGACGTCGAATGTAGAGTCCTTTGCCGGCTTGCGAGTGCTGCCCAAGGTGGAGGGTAGTGCGTTTGGTCGTTCCCGTGAGGTGCTTTTTCACGCTGACAATGAGGAGCAGCCTCGGTTGCTGTCAGTGATGGGGGGCAAGCTGACCACGTACCGCGCAACGGCTGAGCAGGTGATCGAGCGGTTGGCCCCGAGCCTGCCGCGCCGCCGTGCGGTGGCAAGCACGCGTGAACTGCCGCTTAATCCCGCTTGATTCGAGTAAACTCGATTTCGTATTTACCGGGAATGGGCGCGGCCTGGAACAGCTTGGCCTCGGGGTACTGCTCGCGCAGAATACCCAGTAAACGCTGACGGGATTCGCGGGGCATAAAGGCGCCAAAATAAGCCGCTGACAGATCGTTTTTTTCAAACGGCCGGTCGTCGTACCACAGGCTGTCATCGGCCTCACGGCTGCTGGCCTGATCCGTCGCGTGATAAAAGATCCGCCACTCCTGCTCGGCTTCCGACATGGCGGGCTTGACCAGGAACTTGTCGGCAAAGCGGGATTGGGCGTTGACCTTTTCCTGGTGTAGAATCGCGTTGATCTGCTCCTTGAACGTGGTGATTTCCGGGCGGTTGAGGCTGTATTCCACCGGCTTGGGGTCGACCAGCGTAGTGTACTCTCCGCAGCGGAAACGCAGCGCGACCCCTCGGTGATGATCCGCAAAGTGCTGCCAAGAAGGAAGGTTCTCGACCTTGGCGCTGAAGCAGCAAATGCGCAGCTCGCGGGTAAACTTGCGCCAGTCGGCCATGAGTTCTTCAATGGCGATCTGGCGTTGGTCCACCATCCTGGACATGAGCTCTTTGAGCACGTCTTCGGCTTCCTCCGGGGAGGCGAAACGCTCCTCGTCCCGCCAGCGTCGAATCACGGTGGCCAGCGGTGAGTTGCTCTTAGGCGTCTCACGGGAAAAAATCATGCTCGTGGCACTGCGAATCACCCCATCGAGAAGCGTCAGCGGATCGAATGACAGCGGCGTCTGGTGTGTCAGCTCGAACGGGTCGGCCAACAGGTGAGGAGCACTCCAGCGCAGGCGCTGGGAGCTAAGAATCTGCTCGGCGGTCTGTGCGGAGCAGAATTTCGCCAATGTGTCTGGGTAGTCGGCCACAGAGGTTCCCTTGTTCTCGAAGTCATGGTGTGCAGGCGGAGTATAACCAAAATCCCACCGCCTGATCAGGTTATCGGCCAATTCCCCCATTTTTGAATGGCTCAGGAGGCGCTATACTGAGCGGCAGCTTCAATCTACCGCTTAAAGGATCCTCCCGTGAATTTTACCGGTTCGCATATTCTCTCCATTCAGCAGTTCGACCGTTCCGATATTGAGCGAATCTTCACCGTGGCCGATGCGATGGCCCCCTACGCCTTGCGACGCCGGGTGACCCGCGTTCTGGAAGGCGCCATTCTGGGCAATATGTTCTTTGAACCCAGTACCCGTACCCGGATAAGCTTCGGCAGCGCGTTCAATCTGCTCGGTGGCGAGGTGCGCGAAACCACTGGCATCGAAAGCTCGGCGCTTGCCAAGGGCGAATCGCTGTACGACACGGCGCGCGTGCTTTCCGGCTTCAGTGACGTAATCTGCATGCGCCACCCACAATCGGGATCGGTGGCGGAGTTTGCCGAAGCCAGTCGGGTGCCAGTACTCAACGGTGGGGACGGCGCCAACGAGCACCCGAGTCAGGCGCTGCTCGATTTATACACAATCCGCAAGGAAATGGAGTCTCGCGGGCGGGGCGTGGACGGACTGCGAATCGCGATGATCGGCGACCTCAAATACGGTCGGACGGTGCACTCGCTGTGCAAATTGCTGTGCCTGTACCAGGGCGTCCACGTGACTCTGGTGTCCCCGCGTGAGCTGGCGATGCCCGAAGCAATTGTCGAGCAGCTGCGCGAGTCGGGGCACTCGGTCACGGTCACGGAAGATCTGCCCAGCAGTATTGCCAGTGTCGATATCGCCTATTCCACCCGGATTCAGGAAGAGCGGTTTGACACGAAGGAAGAAGCCGACCTCTACCGGGGACGCTTTCGGTTGAATCAGGCCATTTATACTCAGTATTGCGAGCCGAATACCGTCATCATGCATCCCCTGCCGAGAGACTCCCGGCAGGAGGCCAACGAGTTGGATAACGACCTGAATCAGAACCCCAATCTGGCCATATTCCGCCAGGCGGACAACGGAGTGGTGGTGCGTATGGCTCTGTTTGCCCTGGTCCTGGATGTGGTTGACCAGGTGGATCTGCACGCTCGGGAGGTCAACTGGTTCAACTCCCTGCGTCGGCCCTGATCGGCGGGGCTTCAGTCCAGCAGCATTTGCACTTTGGTGCGCAGCTCGGCGGCGCTGAACGGACGTTTCAGCCAGCCCACCGGGCCCAGCCCCTCAAGGTCTGACAGAAGGTCGGGCCGCTCGGGGTCATCGGACACCACCAGTATCGGGGTGGACGCTGACTTGGTGCTCCGGGCCAGAAGCCGAAACAGGCTGTGGTCTTCGGCAAAGGCGCTCTCTCCGTCGCTGATGATGACGTCGGGCAGCACATCGCTGGCGATTTCCAGGCACTCTTCGGCGGTATCGGTGGTCAGGATGTTGCAGTGTTGCTGTAGCGGTTCACTGATCTCGCGGGTCTGGTCGCCCCCCTGAGCCACGATCAGCACGGTTTTGTGGGTGGCGACTTCTTCGATCAGTGCCGAGTCGCGTCCCTTGTGTTTGACCCGGTACAGGGCGCGATCGGCGCACTTGATGACCTCCTCCAGCGTATGCCCCATCGAATGATGACAAGTCGCCCCACCGATACTGACGGTGACGCAGTCACCGACCGGTGAGTGCCGGTGCTCCAGGGACAGCTCCCGCACGGCCCGATTGATGCACTGGCCAATATGGCGG
>NZ_DFTP01000066.1:22052-46705 GCF_002381585.1 Marinimicrobium sp. UBA4209 | reverse complement strand
CGAAGATCCGCTTGGCCTGTTCTGCCGGGCAATCCGGGAGTAGGGCGATGAATTCCTCACCCCCGTAGCGGCCCAGCAAATCGGAGGGGCGCTGCAGACACCCTTTTATCGCTTGCGTGATCTGCTTGAGACAGCGGTCGCCCGCCGGGTGGCCGTAGTGATCGTTGTAGGGCTTGAAGTGGTCGACATCGATCATCAGTACGCTGGTGGGGGTCTGATGACGCACCGCGAGTCGCCAGTGTTGGTTGGCCTGATCGTTGAACGTCCGGCGGTTGAGAATCTGGGTAAGACTGTCGAGTTGGCTGAGGGCTTCCAACTCCGCATTCAACTGGTTGAGCTGGTCGCGCATCTCGGCAATCCGGGCCATGGCCCGGATCTTGGCCTTGATGATCACGGGGCTGACCGGTTTGATCAGATAGTCGTCGCCACCGGCCTCAATCCCTTCGCGATAGCTTTCGTCCTCGTTCTTCCCGGTCACGAAGATGATCGGCACCCAGTGTCCGCCGAGCCACTCCCGGATCAGGCGCGTGGTTTCAAAGCCGTTCAGGCCGGGCATCTCCACATCCATGATGATCAGATCGACCGGCGTGTCTTCCAGCAGCTGCAACGCCTCTTCTCCGCTGCGGGCAATGAGTGGCGTGTGGCCTGCCTCGCTGATGTACTGGGACATGGCGTGGCGCAAGGTGGCGCTGTCTTCGACCAGCAAAATCTTCATGAGCTGACGACTATCTCGCTTGTTATTGTTGAATGGACTTTTATGATCCTCTGTCCCGGGAATAAGTTTACGGGTTTACGGCTTCAGGGTCGATCGCCTTCGGTGGGAATTTCGATCTGGATCACGGCCCGGAACTGGCTTTTTCGCGGGGTTTTCGGTATGTTGTGCGACCATTTTCCCCGTAGCCGTTCCGGCCCTGATTTAACCTGACTCCTACAGACTGCCTGTGATGACCGAGTTCGACGATATTCGTCCCTATGATGATCATGAAGTTCGCCCCACCCTGGAGCGATTATTGACCAACCCTGAATTGGCAGACGCCGTAGCGCGTCTCAAGTTCCCTCGGGCGGCCGGTCCCCTGGGCTGGTTGTTGCGCCCGTTGGTGCAGAAAGCCATGCGCCGGCAGATGCGCGGTGTGGACACCATTCTGGGCTTTCAGGAGGTGGTCAAGGGCTACATGCAGCGGATGATTGCCGATACCACCACCGAGCTCACCACCTCGGGGCTGGACCGGCTGGACCCGAACGGCGCCTACCTGTTCGTCAGCAACCACCGGGATATCGCCATGGACCCGGCGTTTGTGAATTGGACCCTGTACCACGGCGGCTTCAATACCCTGCGCATCGCCATTGGTGACAACCTGCTCACCAAGGACTATGTGTCGGATCTGATGCGGCTTAACAAGAGCTTCATCGTGAATCGTTCGGCGCGCGCACCGCGGGAGAAGCTCAAGGCTGCAAAGAAACTGTCCGCCTACATTCATCACTCAATTGCCGAAGATCACGCCAATATCTGGATCGCCCAGCGCGAGGGGCGGGCCAAAGACGGCAAGGACAAGACCAACTCGGCGGTCGTGGGCATGTTCAGCCTCAGTCGACCCAAGAGCCAGCCCTTTGCCGAATACGTCCGCGAACTGAAGATCGTCCCGGTCTCCATTTCCTACGAGTGGGATCCCTGTGATGCCGCCAAGGCTCGTGAGCTGCATCAGCAGCGCACCAGTGGTGGCTACCAGAAGGCCGAGCACGAAGATGTGAAAAGCATCGCCATGGGCATCGCCGGCCAGAAAGGGCATGTGCATGTCGCTTTTGGGGACGTGCTCGACGGAGACTACGAGGATACCGACGCGGTGGTGGCGGAGATCGATCGGCAGATTCTGGACAACTACGTTCTCCATGCGACCAACTGTCTGGCCTGGGAGCGCCTGAATGGCGACTTGCCGGACATGGAGTACGGATATCCGCCCAAAACCTTCTCCCCGGAGGACTTGGGAGAAGTGCGTCAGCGGTTTGAGTTGCATCTGGCCAATATCCCGGCGGATCATCGCGCCTTGGTCTTGGACATGTACGCCAATCCGGTCGCGGCCAAGCTCGACCGGCGCTGAGTATGCTCACCGACGCGGTCAAACAACAGATTCAGACGGCCTACCGCCAGTTCCTCCAGAACCGGGAGCTGAACGCGCGCTACGGTCAGAAACTGATGATCGCCGAAATTGCCCGTACCCTCGGTGGTATTGAGCTGAATGATGAGGGCGAGCGCGAAGGCCGGGGGCATGTCTGTGTGATCGAGGCCGGCACCGGCACCGGGAAGACGGTGGGCTACCTGTTGCCGGCATTGATCATCGCCAAGGCGCTGGGTAAAAAACTCGTGGTGTCTACCGCAACGGTGGCGCTACAGGAACAGGTGGTGAACAAAGACCTGCCGGAGCTCAAGCGTCACAGTGAGCTGTCGTTCAGCTTCACCCTGGCCAAGGGGCGCGGGCGCTATGTGTGCCTGAGCAAGCTCGATAATCTCCTCAGCACCATCCACGAAGGCCTGGACCCGACCCGTCCGCTGTATGAAGACGAGCTGCCCGCCGTGGATGAGCGGGCAGTCAAAATCTATGACTCCATGGTCGATGCCCTGGCGCAAAACCGCTGGGACGGCGAGCGCGACAGCTGGCCCGACGGTATCGAGCAGGAGGATTGGCAGCGGGTGACCACCGACCACCGCCAGTGTACCGGCCGTCGCTGCTCGAACGTGTCGGTGTGCAGTTTTTTCCGGGCCCGGGAGGCGCTGCACACCGCCGACTGTATCGTCACCAATCACGATCTGGTACTGGCCGATCTGGCGCTCGGCGGCGGGGCCATTCTGCCCAGCCCCGAAGACAGCATTTACGTGTTTGACGAAGGCCACCAATTGCCCACCAAGGCGCTGAATCACTTTGCCCATCACAGCCGTGTGGTCAGCACCGTGCGCTGGCTGGATCAGTGCAACAAGGCGCTGGGCACCATGCTGGGCCACATCAGTGGCGCGGGCAATGTCGACCGCTTTGCCGAACAATTGCCGGCGGCCCTGATGGACTGCAAGCAGCGGCTGGAGCAACTGCACCCGGCCCTGGATGCGCTGGCGCAGGAAGTGGCCCTGGACGACCGACAGAGTCACTATCGATTCCCCGGGGGGCAGTTGCCGGAGTCGCTGGTGTTGCCCTCGGTCGAGCTGCACCGGGGCTTTGACCGGCTGTCGGACCTGCTCGATAAAATGGTCGCGGAAGTCAGTGAAGCCATGGAAGATGCCCACTGCCCGGTGCCCAAAGTGGACCTCGAACAGCACTATCCGGCGCTCGGGGCCTGGCAGGCCCGGGCCGAGGCCAACCGGGAGCTCTGGTTCAGCTACGCCACTCCGGACGACAAAGACGAGGTGCCGCGGGCGCGCTGGTTGACCCCCGTGGATGCGGGAGCCGGCATTGATATTGAGGTCTGTTCCAGTCCCATTCTGGCCGCGGGTACCCTGGCGAAAAGCCTGTGGTACCGCTGCTGCGGCGCGGTGGTCACCTCGGCGACACTGGCGGCTCTGGGGCGGTTTGACCGGTTCCAGATGCGCGCCGGTACCCCCAAGGATAGCCATTACGCGCAGATGCCCAGCCCGTTCGATTTCTCCCAGGCGAGCCTGGAAGTGCCGGCCTGGGCGGTGGAGGCGGGTGACGCCCTGCGGCACACCGAATCCCTGGTCACCGGGCTTCCCGATCTGCTTGACCCGGGTGAGGGCAGTCTGGTCCTGTTTTCCTCCCGTCGACAGATGCTCGATGTGTACGAGCAGTTGCCTGATGAGTGGCGCGAGCGCATTCTGGTCCAGGGTGACAAGTCCAAGCAGGCCATGCTCGATACCCATCGGGAGCGGATCGACGCGAGGCAGGGCAGCGTGCTGTTTGGTCTGGCGAGCTTTGCCGAGGGGGTGGACCTGCCGGGCGACTACTGCCGGCACGTGGTGATTGCCAAGCTGCCCTTTTCCGTGCCGGATGATCCCATCGAAGCGGCGCTGGCCGAATGGGTGGAGGCCCGGGGCGGCAATGCCTTTATGGAGATCACCGTGCCGGACGCCTCGCTGCGCCTGATTCAGGCCTGTGGCCGTCTGCTGCGCAATGAGAGCGACAGCGGCAAGATCACGCTGCTTGATCGACGCGTGGTCACTAAGCGCTATGGCAAAGCGCTGCTCAATTCATTACCGCCTTTCAAGCGAGTGATTGCATGACCGATATTCACAGAGAGTTGGCCGAAACCCTGTTTGAGCTTGAGCGCGAGTTGCGCGCGCTCGCCCTGTGGGATGAGGCGCCGCCAAACCCCGAAGCCCTGGCCAGCACCCAGCCGTTTGCGGTGGATACGCTGGAGCTGTACCAGTGGCTGCAGTTCGTGTTCATTCCCAGGCTGTATCGGCTGGTGGAGCACCGGATGGAGCTGCCGGAGAGCTGTTCGGTCTCGCCCATGGCGGAAGAGTATTTCCGGCCTCGCCCGGAAAGCGGCGAGGCCGTGATTGCGGTGTTGGAGCGGATCGATATCCTGGTTACATCTGCTCCATAACCTCAATACCCAGCAGCTCCAGCCCCTGGGCCAGCGTGCGTGACACCAGATCACACAGGCGCAGGCGGCTGGCGCGCAACTCGGCAGGAACCCCGTCTTTCAGCACCGGGCAGGCTTCGTAGAAGCGCATATACAGGCTGGCGAGGTCGTACAGGTAGGTGCACAGCAGGTGCGGCATGGCATCCCGGGCCACCTGATCCAGCGCCTCGCTGAACTGCAGCAGCTTGATGGCCAGCGCCCGCTCCTCGGATTCCACCAGTTGAATCGCCTCGGACAGACTGTCCGGTTGGACGCCGGCGCGCCGAAAAATGCTGCGCACTCGGGTATAGGCGTATTGCAGGTAAGGGGCGGTGTTGCCGTCAAAGCTGAGCATCGCATCCCAGTTGAAGACGTAATCGTTGGTGCGGGTTTTACTCAGGTCCGCGTACTTGACCGCACCGATGCCCACTTTGCGGCCGATCTCGGTCATGGCCTCCGGGCTCAATTCGGTGTTTTTCTCCCGAACCAGTGCGGCGGCCCGTTCGGCGGCCTCATCCAGCAGTTCGGCGAGTTTGACGGTGCCGCCGCTGCGGGTTTTGAACGGTTTACCGTCCGAGCCCATCATGGTGCCGAAGGCGTGATGTTCCAGGCTGACGTTCTCACCTACGAAGCCGGCTTTGCGGGCGACGGTGAACACCTGCTGCATATGCAGGGACTGGCGGGCATCGATAAAGTACATCAAGCGGTTGGCACCCAGTTCGCCCGCCCGAAAGCGCAGGGCCGCCAGATCGGTGGTGGCGTAGAGATAACCACCGCCCTGTTTTTGAATGATCACCGGTGAGGGGTTGCCGTCTTTGTCTGCCAGCTCCTCCAGGAACACCACTTTGGCGCCCTGATCCTCCACCGCAAGCCCCTTTTCCTCGAGCTCGGCCACCAGTGGGGCCAGATCGTCGTTGTAGAAACTCTCGCCGCGCACATCCTCCGGGCGGAGGGTGACATTCAGCTTTTCGTAGATCTCCTGACTGTGATCCAGGGAGACCGAGCGGAACTGCTCCCAAAGCGCCAGCACATCGCTATTCCCGGATTGCAGCTTGACCACATAGTCCCGGGCCTTGTCGGCGAACGCCGGGTCTTCGTCGAAGTGCCGTTTGGCCTGCTGGTAGAACACTTCCAGGTCGCTCAGGGCCATGGTGGCCTCGCGATTTTCCGCCAGTTGCTCTTCGAGCTCGGCGATCAACATGCCGAACTGGGTGCCCCAGTCGCCGACGTGGTTCTGGCGGATGACCTGGTGGCCCTGAAAGCTCAACAAGCGGGCCAGAGCGTCTCCAATGATGGTGGAGCGCAGGTGGCCCACGTGCATTTCCTTGGCCAGGTTCGGGGAGGAGTAGTCCACCACCGCCGTCTGTGGCTCGGCCACGGGGGCGATGCCCAGACGGGTATCATCGGCCGCCTTACCCAGCTGCTGGCTCAACCACTCCGGTGCCAGGTGAATATTGATGAACCCGGGGCCTGCAATTTCGACCTTCTCCGCAATACCGTCCAGCTCCAGGTGGCGCATGATCTCACCCGCGAGCTCCCGAGGGTTGGTCTTCATGGCCTTGGCCGCGCCCATCGCGCCATTGGCCTGGTAGTCACCAAAGCCGGGCTTTTTGCTCGGAGAGACCATCGGGGGGTGCTGGAAGGGGATATGAGCAGACAGCATGGCCTGCTGGACCTTGTGGTTCAGTAAATCGCGAATATTCATAGTCACTATGTGTGGTTTGGGCGAACGCGGGATTGTAACCGGCCAGCTCGGCGTGTGTCATCTATTGCTGCTACTATTCAGGCATAAATTGGCGGTCAGAGTGCAAACCGGAGGAAGAGACCCGATGACTGAGCGACTGAACGGTCAGAATGGCCAGGCACCGACGGTCCTGGTGGTGGGCGGAACCAGTGGGATCAATCGCGGCATCGCCGAGGGCTTTGCTCGCGATGGGGCTCGAGTCGCCGTGGTCAGCCGTTCCGAAGACAAGGTGCGCGCCACCCTGGAGGCGCTGCGAGCGCTGGGCGCCGAGGCCGAGGGGTTCACGGCGGATGTCCGTGCCCCTGAAGCCCTGCAGCAGGGGGTGGCCGGGCTCTGCGACCGGTGGGGGCCTCTGGATGTGGTGGTCTCCGGTGCGGCGGGCAACTTCCCGGCGCTGGCCTCGGGTATGTCGGCCAATGCCTTTCGCTCGGTGGTGGAGATTGATCTTCTGGGCAGCTTTCATGTACTTCAGGCGGTCTACCCCCACCTGCGCCGTCCCTCATCGGTTATTCAGATCTCAGCCCCCCAGGCGGTTCTGCCCATGGTGGGGCAGTCCCACGTCTGTGCGGCCAAAGCGGGGGTGGATATGTTGACCCGAACCCTGGCCCAGGAGTGGGGGGCGGAAGGAATCCGAGTAAATTCGGTGCTCCCCGGCCCGATCGAGCACACTGAGGGCATGAAACGTCTCGCCCCCTCACCCGAACTACAGGAACAGGTTGCCGCATCGGTACCACTGAAACGGCTCGGACAGGCGGAGGACATTTATCGGGCCTGCCGGTTTTTGGCCTCCGCGGATGCCGACTTCATTACCGGCGCGGTGTTGCCGGTCGATGGCGGTTGGTCGCTGTCGGGCGCCTCGCGGGTGGGCGATGCCCTGGCGGAAGCGCTCAAGCGCTGACCCACAACCCGCTCTTCGGAGTGTCATGTTCGAGCGGGAGTGTCAACGCCTGCCCAGCGGGCCGGTGGTTGTTGGCACGGGCTCCCGAGGCGTCTCACAATCTCCTGAAACCCCTTGTCTTCTCAGCGCATCGCGCGCTGCCTGTTTTGACACGCCCCACCTTTTCTGACCATCGTTAAACTGGGACGAACACTCGCGACCATTCTGCCAGAGTACCTCCTCAGGCGGCCAGGGCCACGCCCTGAAGCTTCAACCAAGGGATGACGTTGCCGCCGGACAATAAACCGAATAATGACAGCAATGAGTGAGGTCACCGCTATGAATAGGCGCCTTTTGGGATTCGGCATTCTGTTTTTTGCCACATCAGTTACCGCGCAGAACTATCCACCACCGAGCACCACGCCCACCGAAAGTGCGGTCAGTGTCGGGGCAGGCAGCTATCTCAGCGAATGGGATAGTCGAGTCGATGCCGCGATCCCGGACAACCGGGATGTGCAGCAGACGCAGCACATTACCTCCAACCTTGAGGGGCAACCGATCCCGACCAACGACTGGTGGAGCTCTCTGGTGTGGGCGGGGGTGAACGAGCCCTGGTTGGATTGGGGGACGCGTGGTAGCCACAACGTCAGTTATGCCCATCCGTTCGCACTGAAAGCGCAACGCAATGGGATGCGGCTTTATTCTCCAAACAAGAGTGATTACTGGACGGCGGATTATGCCTTCGTCGGAGCCATGCCAGACCCGGTGGAAGAGTGGGTGGACGGTACGCCCACCCCGCTGTTTGATACGGTCTACTTCAAAGACCTGGATTTCGTTCTGGGCAACAGTGCCGCCGATGACAACCTGAACGCGAAGGTTCACGATTTCAGCGATTGGTTTGTGACGACCCGAATGGAGGCACCGGGCGCGTCCATGGACCTGACTTTCGGGCATGGGTCACCCTATGTGTTTGCCCACTACGAAACCGGGAATCCGACGCTGGAGTTTTCCACCGACAGTACCGCCCCCGATGCGGCCGTCGCGCAGGTCTGGGCGGGCTCGGAGAACACACCGGTGTTGGGGTTCACCGTGGAGGGGCGTCACTACGCGGCTTTTGCGCCGGAAGGGACCTCTTGGGAAGGGTTGGGCACGGCCACCATTACCGCCAACTTACCCCAGACAGATCGTTACTTCAGTGTCGCGGCCTTGCCGGATCCAGACGCCCTGGCACTGTTTGAGCGGTACGCCTACAACCACGTGACGCACTCGGAGGTCAGTTGGGACTACCGTCAGAATGAGAGCGCCGTGGTCACCACCTATCAGGTCGAAACGGAAAACCATGTCGAAAGCGAGGCGCCTGGCACGTTGTTCGGATTGTATCCGCACCAGTGGCGCAAATTGGCCGACGGTGTGACCTTTACCGGGGATGCCTATTACACGCCGCGCGGTGATATGAAGCTGGCCGAGGGCAATGGTTTTACCACCCGGGCGAGGTTCCAGGGGGTTATTCCGGAGCTGCCAAGGCTCGAGAGCGAGGCTGATCTGGAACGGCTGTCGGGGCTGGTTGAATCCGTGCGTCGAGAGACGTTCACCCACCGCGATACCTATTACACCGGGAAGCGGCTCGGCAAGCTGGCTACCCTGGTGCCGCTGGCTCGACAGTCCGGTAACACCGACGCCGGGGAGCAGTTTCTCGATGAGCTCAAGTGGCGTCTGGAAGGCTGGCTGAAGGCGGATGTGATTGATGATCTGGAACCCTCGCCGTTTGCCAAAAACCTGTTTTACTACAATGACCACTGGGGAACGATGTTGGGTATCGATGCCAGCTTTGGAAGCATCGACCAGCTTAACGACCATCATTTTCATTACGGCTATTTTGTGCGAGCGGCGGCCGAGATTGCCCGCGTTGAACCCGAGTGGGCTTCGCCGGCGCAGTTTGGTGGCATGGTTGAATTGCTGATTCGGGATTACGCCAATTGGGAACGACCGGGACAATCCTCGACGCCGGAGGGGGCGATGTTTCCCTTTCTCCGCAACTTCGATATCTATGCGGGCCACTCCTGGGCGTCCGGGCACTCGCGCTTCGGTGCGGGGAATAACAACGAGTCCTCCTCCGAGGCGATGAACGCCTGGACGGCCATGATTCTCTGGGGTGAGTTGACCGGCAACACCGCCATGCGGGATGCGGGCATTTATCTGTACACCACGGAAAAAACCGCCATTCAGGAATACTGGAACGACGTGTATGAAGAAAACCTGCACGAGGATTTTACCAAGCCCATGGCGTCACTCATCTGGGGCGGTAAAACCGATTATGCCACCTGGTTCAGTGCCCGCCCCGAGGCCATGCACGGCATCATCTTGCTGCCGATTCAGTCCGGCTCGCTCTATCTTGGGGAATACCCCGACAACGTAAAGGCGAATTACGAGTTCCTGGAAAACAGTGTGGACCAGTTTGTCCAGTGGGATGCCATTTTCTATGCCTTTCAGGCCGCTTACGACCCCGATGGGGCGCTGGCCAACTTCAACGCAAACGAGGGCCTTATGGCGTCATCGGTCAGTGGCCCCGCGGCGCGCACCGAAGTGGGCAACTCCCTGGCCAACACCTTTTCCTGGATCAAAACGTTTGACCAGTATGGCCGTATCGACCGGGGCGTGTATTCAACCAACCATCCCACCGTCGCGGTGTTCAATGATGGCGATCTCAGAACCTATGTGGTCTATAACGCGGATCTGAGCAATGCCAAGGACGTTATGTTTAATGACGGTGTTGTGGTGCCGGTAGGGCCTGGTGAATTGGTTGTGCAGCAGGCCGTGATACCGGACTCCAATGTGCCAGAGGCGCCCGAACTCAACCGTGTTGCCGCTGAGAACTCGGCGTTGCGGGTGAATTTTTCACCGGTCGATGGCGCGACTGAATATCAGGTGGCTTACGGTGAAGTGGGGCAGCCGCACACGGCGATCATGGCGGCGGGCGATGCGACCGATTACGCCTTGACCAACCTGCAAAACGGAACCGAATACTACATTCAGATCAGAGCGACCAATCACTTTGGTGACGGTGCCTGGTCCGAAGCGCAGTATGCCACTCCGGGCTCCGGGGGTTCTGGTAGCAGCCAGTCGTCTTCCAGTTCTGACAGCTCATCCAGTGATTCCAGTTCGTCTAGTAGCCACTCTCAGAGCAGCTCCTCGTCCAGTCACTCCCAAAGCTCGTCGAGCAGCACGTCGTCCTCGGCCAGGTCCTCCGACGCCAGTAGCTCGACGCCACCAATGCCCGAGACTGGCGAGATCCAGATTACCTCCCTGAGCGACGGAGCGGTGCGGTTCAGCCTGCGCCTGGATGAAGAGAAAAATCAGGTTCATCTGTTTACCCGCCGTAACGGTCTTCAGGATTATGTGGTGATCGATCTGCACGCCCAGGCTGGCGGCGTAGCGGATAACGGTGATGGCACTTTCACTTATTCAGCGATTCGCGACGGCGCCTATTCGATCGGTGATCAGGTGGAGGCCCGGTTCTACACCTATACGCCCGACAGTGGCCAGGTGTTTTATCCCGGGCCGACGGACAATGTCTGGGCGTTGGCCAGCTACGAGCCGGGCGCTGCTTCATCCAGCAGCTCGTCAAGCAGTGCGTCGGATGTCTCATCATCGAGCAGCCCCTCATCGTCCTCCAGCTCGTCGTCGGTGGCCTACTCGGACGAAGCGGTCCTGCCCAACGGGGCGCCTGTCGAGTACACCACAAGCGCCCGGTATGAAGGCGGCGATGTGATCATTACCTTCACGACCGAGGAAGCGTTGAATTGGGCCTGGTGCTTTACGCCGGGCTGGAATGAGATGACCGCTGTGGACGATGGCCATTACGAGGTCCGGATCCCCGATCAAACCCCCGGAACGACGCTGACCTACTACTTTACCGTCAGCACTGCGACTCGCGGCGAGGGCAATAACAACAATGAGCCCCACCGCTTTGTGATTGAGTGATGGGGCGGGCGGGACTGCGTCCGGTCCTGGTCAGGGAGGGTGTTTGACGGTCCCGCCGGCGGTGCGCTACTGTCTTGACAGGTGGTGGCCACCGCCCACGCATTTCTGACCTTTAAGGAGGCGCTATGAGCACGTTAGCCAACCAGACCTGTGAGGCCTGCCGGGCCGATGCCCCCCGGTTATCCGACGCGCAGATTGCGGAGTTACAACCTGAGGCGCCAGAGTGGGAGTCGCTTGAAGTGGATGGCGAAAAACGCCTCAGGCGAGTGTTCAAGTTCAAGGACTTTGCCGAGGCCCTGGCGTTTACCCAGCGCGTCGGTGACCTGGCGGAAGAGGCCGATCACCACCCGGCGCTGTTGACCGAGTGGGGTAAGGTGACCGTTGACTGGTGGACCCACAAGATCGGTGGTCTGCACCACAATGACTTCATCATGGCGGCCAAGACAGACCGGGTCTATTCCTCCTAGACGGTCCTCTTAGCGGGTCCTCCTGGCGGGGCATTGCCTCACTCCCGGAGGGCCGATGATCTGAAATACCCTTCGCGCTGACTCCCTCAGTCCTGCCTTGCACCCTGGTGGTGCACGGCACGGCCTTCATGTTGTAATATGTGCCAGGTTGCCGGTCCCTGAGGCCGGTCTGTTTCATCATGGAGACCTTTGGAGGTCGGCTATGTGGCGAGTTATGGTTCCTGTAATCGGAGTCCTGGCTCTGTGGGCGGGCCTGGTGGCACCGTTGCAGGCTCGGGAGGTGCTGCATATGGTTTCCCGGGGCGATCACAACGCCCATTATACCGAAACCATGATCCGCCTGGCCCTGGACAAAGCCGGCTATGCCTATACCCTGGAAATCCACCCTGGCAACCTGACCGCCGCCCGGCAACAGCGGGATACCCGGGAAGGGCGCATCGACATCATGTGGTCGGCGACCTCCCGTGAGCTGGAAGAAACCTTGCTGCCGGTGCGTATTCCACTTTACAAGGGACTGATCGGGCACCGGATATTCATCACTCACCCTGAGCATATCGAACAGCTGAAAGCGGTGGAAAGCCTCGAGCAGTTGCGAGCCTTCAGTTACGGGCAGGGAGTGGGCTGGCCGGATTCCCGGATTCTGAAAGACAATGGGTTCGATGTGCGCGAGGAAAGCTTTGATCGGCTGATAAAAATGGTGCACGCCAAACGCTTTCAGCTATTCCCTCGTGGAGTGCACGAGCCGTGGAGTGAGGTGAGCAACCGGCCGGAACTCGAGCTGAGCATCGACGCGCACATTATGCTGGTCTACCCCATGCCGTTTTACCTGTTTGTTACCCCCGAGCACCCCGAGTTGGCCCAGGCACTTGAACGGGGTTTGATGCGCGCCGTTGAAGATGGCAGTTTTGATCAACTGTTTCGAAGCAGTCCCATGGTGCAGTCGGTTATCAATCGGGCGGGGATTGCCCAGCGTAAGGTTTTCTACCTGGAGAACCGCGCGTTGACTGAGCAGACGCCGCTGAGTGACCCACGCCTGTGGTTGTCTCTGGAAGAGCTGGTGCCGTCGTCCTGATCGACGCTGCGGGCCGATACGGAAAACGCCGCGCAAGCGCGGCGTCCAGTGGTCGGCTTGAGACGCAGGGCCCGGTCAGTCGGTCGTCTCAGCGTTGAGCAGCCGGTCGGCGGCCAGCGCGAGGAACATGAAGTTGCTGGCTCCGCCACCCAGTACATACTCCGATTGTTGCCAAAGGTAGGGAAACTCCTTCAACTCGGGAAAGTCCGGCTGGATCAGGGCCGTCCCCACAATCACACCGCCAGGAATATAGCTGTAATCCATGCGGTTCAGACCGTAGGCGGCGCGCTTGGACTTGGCGCCCACCCCGGTGGCGTAGGACTGGGCATTGGCCCCGGGGTTGGTGCCCAGCACGTAGTGCAGAATGTTCAGCAGATACTCCTTACCGAACGCCTCGGGGAAAGCCTTGTGTAAAAAGTACTGGGCAACGCCTTCGTGCTGCAATGTCCAGCCCCGGCCCCACAGCTGCATTTCAAAATCCAGTCCGTAGGGCGTGGCGTTCATTTTCTGTTGCAGCTCCCGATCGTACTCGGCGGCGGCGTTGC
This sequence comes from Marinimicrobium sp. UBA4209, assembly GCF_002381585.1. Classification (NCBI taxonomy): domain Bacteria; kingdom Pseudomonadati; phylum Pseudomonadota; class Gammaproteobacteria; order Cellvibrionales; family Cellvibrionaceae; genus Marinimicrobium; species Marinimicrobium sp. UBA4209. The sequence continues at coordinate 33,453 of NZ_DFTP01000066.1, read as the reverse complement.
GCATGGCGTCGGTCAGGGCCGGGTCGTCCAGCTCGTGAACCACCCGGGCCACGGCCCAGCCGATCTGGCGGAACTGATCCAGAATATGATCGCGCTGATTCAGCAGGAACGAGCGGTACTCGGCTTTCCCCGTGGTGCGGAACAACTCGACGGCGGCTCGGATCTGCTCGTTGCGCTCAGTGGTGCTCTCCACGGCCCGCTCAACCCGCCACAAAGCTTCGGCCGCCGCCAGAGTACGCTCGGCCAGGTCATCGTCATAGCCGCGCATGGGGCCGACACTGGCGGCAATGTTGGCGATGGCATCGAACTCCCGGGCGGGGTTTTCCTCGGTGAAGACCCACCGATCATCGGGTAGCCCCGAATGGGTAGCGGTGCGCTCCTGCCGGCCCAGCGTCTTGTCGTAGATCAGGTTGTCGGTCTGACCGGAGAAGTCGCCGCCCATGACGTATTGAGTAAGGGTGGGCACGATAATGCCCCGGTACAGCCGTCCGAGTACTTCGTAACCGCCCACGACGGTCAGCAGGCCGTGCTCAATCTGTTGCAGGATGTCGGGCCGTCCGTCGGGCTCGCGTAGTTCGGTCAGGCGCAGTTCCTGATCAATCAGTGTGTTGTCGTGCTGAATACCAAACTCGTCGTAGGCGGCACTGAGAATAAAGACCTCGCCGGATTGGGACTCGATGCGGAAATCTTCATCCCCCGCGTCATACCAGCCGCCGCGGGTCAGCCCCGGGACATGCTCGCCGGGGGCAAAGTCCGTCAGCGTGCTGCTGCCCTGGACATAGCCGTCAAAGTGGTTGATGTCCGTTGGCGCCATCAGGGCATCGTCCCGGTGGCTGTCGTCATGCCAGAGCTTGTACTTTTCCTTGACCCGCATATGGCCCATCTGCACCGGCAGGAAGTACTCCAGGGTGGGCTGCCAGACGTTCTGGTCATAGACATTGCGGGCGATGCGGAACGGGTGGCTGCGGGTGTCGCCGAGCGCCAACTGATACAGCCCCTCCTCCTGCACCGAGGAAAAGTCGAACTGGTAGTAGCGGTAGCGCAGGAAGTCGCCCCACAGGGTGGGGGCCTGAGAGAAGACCTCCTGAGCGCCACTGGCGTCCAGCTTCAGCAACCGCAAGGGGTCACCCGGTGGCGCGTCCGGATCGGTTTCAATCACCGCCACTTTATTCTGCTCGGGGTGATAACCCACCATGGAGTGCTGGATAACCGGCTCGCGGGCCCAGCCATCCACCACGTTGGGGGTGATTCGCCAGGATACGGCATTGGTGGTGGCGCCCGCCTCGATCGGGCTGCGCAGCGTGAACCAGCCGTTCTGGTGCTGGACCCGGCCATCGAGCAGTTGCAGTTCCCCCTTGAGGCTCTCAATCTGCAGGCGCATCGGGTCGGACTCCGGCGCTACGGTCAGCCTTTGGCCGCTCGCCAGAGGGGCAGGCTGGGCGCGGTGGTGCGCCAGCGGGACCAGGCCGGCCCGCTCACCGTCGGAGACAATTTTCGGTGTGGGCGTCGAGTCGGCCGGCGCGGTCACCCCGTAGGGTTGGCGCGGGAAAATACCCGTGGCGTCGTCCATGATCCAGCTCTTGCCAAACAGGTCGGCGGGGTAGAGTTCCAACTGAAAGCCCACCTTTCCGGCCCACTCCTCGGGAAGCGGCGACTTGAGATCAACCTGAACCAGAAGGTCGTCCCCTTCGGCTCGAACCCGCAGGTCGTACTCCAGGGTCAGGTCCGGGTAGTCGAGCGGATTGAACCCGGTGCGGTGCTGGCGTTCGTCGGGGTACTTCAGTGTCGCCACGATTTCGCCATTTTCCCGGTCCACCGTGCGACTCAGCAGGCGGGGCACCGGAGACCATTGCCCCGGGGTCAACTCCAGGCGCAGGTCGCCATTGGACGCCAGGCGGTTGTCGTGACTGACCAGAATCAGTCCACTTTGTCGGCTCTCGGGCGAGGTGTCCTGGAACACCATAAGGCCGACGCCCTGTTGCTCGAAGTAACCCTGGTCGTTGAGGGCGAAGCCGCTCTGGGACGGTGCCGGGGTGTCTGAGGAATTGCCGCAGCCGCTGAGCGCTGTGCTCAGGGCCAGACCGAATAGAATCTGCCGGGTATGCATGGGACTGGGTCTCCGGTTATTGGAATTATGAATACTTGGGCGTAGTGTAGTTGTCAGTGCGAACATAAGTCAGCTTTGGCGCGCAAGTCAACTTAGGCCTCTCTGTGGCTGGCTCTCAGAGCACTTGTCGCTTGCTAAGTTGGCGTATTTCGCTAATATCCCCGTCACTACCAGCGATGTATCCAGGGGGTTGAGTGAAGTCAGACGTTTCGGCAGAAGAAGTATTCCGGCAGTTGGCTGACAGTCTGGCACTCAACGACTCGCCCGATTTTTTTCTGAATCTTTGTCAGCGTCTGACCGAGCTTCTGGGTGTCGATCACGCTCTGATTGCCGAAGTGTTTCCCGAGCTGGCTCAGGCGCGCACCCTGGCCGTATGGTCCCGGGGGCAGCCCGTCGACAATTTTTCCTACCCTCTGGCGGGCAGCCCCTGTGAGACCGTGGTGGGCTCCAGCGCCTGCCTCTACCCCGCGAGCGTAGGCTCCCACTTTCCCGATGATGAAATGCTGCAGACAATGCGGGTGGAGGGCTATTTCGGGTTTCCCATGACCTCCCAGGACGGATCGGCGATGGGGCTGATCGCGCTGCTGAGTGATGCGCCCATGGTGTTGCCCGGTGTGGCCGAGGAAGTGCTGCGTATCGCCGCCGCTCAGGCTGGCGCTGAGCTGGGACGACGCCGCGCCGAGGAGTCGCTGCTGGAGAGCGAACGGCGGCTACACACCTTGATGAATCATCTACCCGGGATGGCCTACCGTTGCCGTAACGACGCCGATTGGACCATGGAGTTTGTCAGCCAGGGCGCGCGTGTACTGACCGGCTATCCACCCGAAGCGTTGATTGAGAGCCAGCAGATCGCTTTTGTGCAACTCATTCATCAGGCCGATCGGGTCAGGGTTAATGAAGAAGTTCAGGCCTGCGTTACCGCAGGCAGGCCGTACCGGGTGGTCTACCGGCTGATCAATGCGCACGGCGAGGTACGCTGGGTGTGGGAGCAGGGGCAGGGGGTGTTCAGCCCCGACCGAAGCGAGGTGTTGCTGGAGGGGTTTATCTCCGATATCACCGAGCAGCATGAATCCGAACGGGTTCAGGAGGCGGTTGTGCAGACGGCGACGGCGATTACCAGTCGTCTCGGCGCGGACTTCTTTCAGCAACTGGTGCTTCACCTGACTCGCGCGCTGGACGCCGACGTGGGGTTTGTCGCTACCCTTCAGGGTGACGATGAGATGGAGACTCTGGCGCGGGTGGTAGCCGGTCAGCCGGTGGAAAATGTTCACTATCGGCTGGAAGGTTCTCATTGTGCGGAAGTGCTGTCCAAAGGCGAGAGTGTCGGCGCGTTCGATCCGCCAATCCGTATTCCCCATCCGAGAGGAGGGCAGCCTGTATTGGCCCGCAGCTATGTAGGGCGGCGCCTGGACAGCGCCAACGGTGAGCCGATTGGCTCCCTGATGGTGATTTATAGTCACTCCACCCCGGATCTGAACCTGGCGACGTCCGTGCTCCGAATTCTGGCGGTGGGGGCGGCCGGGGAGTTGGAACGCCAGACCAATGACCGGCGTATTTATCAGTTGGCTTATGTCGACGGTACCACCGCACTACCCAATCGAATTCACTTCATGGAGCGCCTCGGTAGCGCCCTGCAGCACGCCGAACAATCCGGAGAATCCCTAAGCCTGGTTTTCCTCGACCTGAAACGTTTCAAGGAAATCAATGATGTCCTGGGCCACGATACCGGCGATCAACTGCTGGCCGCGGTAGCCCGTCGGTTGGAACAGGCATGCCGGGTCGATGAGTTTCTGGCGCGCCTGTCCGGTGATGAGTTTGCCCTGCTGGTACCCAATTTGGGCGCCGACGGCTTGCCCGCGGTAATAGAGCGCTGCCACCAGTGCCTGGCCCGCCCGGTCTACGCGGCAGGGCGGGAGTTCTCGCTCGATGTGAATATCGGGGCCGCCTGCTACCCGGTGGATGCAATGACCGCGGCCGATCTGTTCCAATGTGCCAGTGTAGCCATGCATGAGGCCAAGCGCAGTGGTGGCGATGCCTGCATCTTCGATGTGTCGATCGCCGAGGCGCTCAATCGCCGTAGAGCGCTGGCGGAGCGTTTCGCCCGGGCCCTGGTGGAGAACCGGTTGACCCTGCATTATCAGCCCCAGGTCGACCTGGTGACCGGTGCTCTGGTGGGTGCGGAAGTGCTCTGTCGCTGGAAGGATGAGCACTGGGGGTGGGTGAACCCATCGGAGTTCATTCCGCTAGCAGAGGAGCGCGGCCTGATTCAGGAGCTCGGGCATTGGGTGCTCAGTTCGGCGAGTCGCCAGTGGGCCGCCTGGCATTCTCAGGGCTTGCGCTTTCCGGGGCGGTTGTCGGTGAATATCTCGGCGCTTCAGTTTACTGACCTGTCTCTGGCTGAAGAGATCAAAGCGATGGCGGCGCCGGTCCCCCCTGAGGCGATCGGTCTGGAGTTGACCGAAAGCGGGTTTATGCGTGATCCCGAGCTCGCGGTTGAAATCACCGAGCGTTTGCGCCAGGCGGGCTTTGCCTTGTCGATTGATGATTTCGGCACCGGCTACTCGTCGTTGAGTTACTTGCGCCGATTTGCGGCGGATACCCTCAAGATCGACATGTCGTTCGTGTGCGATATGCTCGAGAATCAGAGTGATTACACCATCGTGACCACGATCGTGGCCATGGCGCACAGCCTGGGCATGATGACGGTGGCGGAAGGGGTGGAAACCCGGGCCCAGGCGGACGCCTTGACCCGGCTAGGGTGTGATCGGGCTCAGGGTTTCCTTTACGACCGCCCCTTGGACAGTCAGCGATTCGCCGCGCGCTGGCTGACTCCCGAGTAGGGCACCGGTCAAATCATCCGATAGCGTTCGTCAACCTGTTCGATGCCGGTGATCGGCTTCATCAGGTTGCGCAGAATGCCGTCCTCAATACTGTAAATCCAGCCGTGAACGGTCAGCTCCTGACCGCGTTTCCAGGCGTTCTGTACGATGTTGGTGTGGGTGACGTTGGCCACCTGCTCCATGACATTCAGCTCGCACATCCGGTCCAGGCGCTGGGTGTCGTCGGCGATCTCATCCATCGCGTCCTGATGTTTCAGATACACCTCCCGGATATTGCGCACCCAGTAATCCAGCAACCCGTACTGCTGGTTGGCCAGTGCCGCTTTGACTCCACCGCAGCCGTAATGGCCAGTGACCATAATGTGTTTGACTTTAAGGTATTCGACGGCGAACTGCATGACCGAAAGACAGTTCAGGTCGGTCTGAATGACCAGGTTGGCGACGTTGCGGTGGACAAACAGCTCCCCGGGCATCAAACCGACGATTTCGTTGGCCGGCACCCGGCTGTCCGCGCAGCCGATCCAGAGATATTCCGGTGCCTGTTGCTTGGACAGGGTGGCAAAAAACTGCGGGTCTTCCGCCTTGATCTGGTCTGCCCAGGCACGGTTGTTCTGGAAAAGTTCTTCGAGTTCGGGCATGCAGCCTCCTTTACCGTCGTTCGGCGGATTATAGCAGCCGGTAGGCCTGAACGGAGCCGGGTGGTAAAGTGTCGACACATTCTGGTGTGAGGAGCGCGGCGGTGAGTGAGTCCAAAACCCTGTATTGGCACGATTATGAAACCTGGGGTGAGGTTCCCGCCCAAGATCGTCCCAGCCAGTTTGCCGGCGTTCGCACCGATGAAAACCTGAACATCATCGGCGACCCCCTGATGCTCTACTGCCGACCAGTGGTCGACTGTCTACCCAAACCGGAAGCCTGCCTGGTCACCGGCATTACACCGCAAATGGCGCTGGAGAAAGGCGTCGCCGAACCGGAGTTTATTGCCACCATCATGGCGGAGCTGGGCCAGCCTGGCACCTGTGGCGTGGGGTATAATTCGATCCGTTTTGATGATGAGGTAACCCGCTATACCCTGTACCGCAATTTCTACGACCCTTATGAGCGCGAGTGGCGCAATGGTAATTCGCGCTGGGACCTGATTGATGTAGTGCGCATGACCCGGGCACTGCGGCCCGAGGGTATCCAGTGGCCGGATTACGACAACGGTAAACCCTGCTTCAAACTGGAGAAGTTGACCGAGGCCAACGGCCTGGATCACGCCGCCGCGCACGATGCACTCTCAGATGTGTACGCCACCATCGCCATGGCCCGCCTGGTTCGGGATCGGCAGCCAAAATTGTATGAGCACGCCTATCGCCTGCGGGACAAACGGTTTGCCGCCGGGTTTATTGATATTGATGGTCATCGCCCGCTGTTGCACATTTCCGGCATGTACCCGGCCGAACGCGGTAACGCGGCGCTGGTACTACCGTTGGCGCTGCATCCGGCGAACAAGAACAGCGTGCTCGTGTTCGATCTGTCGGAATCGCCCGAGGATCTGCTGTCGGCCTCGGAGGACTCCCTACGTGAGCGCCTGTTTACCCGCTCAGAGGACCTGCCGGAAGGCACGCGGCGGCCAGCGCTCAAAGAAGTGCACCTGAACAAGACGCCGATGATCGCCCCGGCCAACACCCTGGATGAGCGCACCGCTCGGCGCCTGGGTATCGACAAGGCCCAGGCGGAAGTTCATTGGCGGCAACTGGCCGACCTGACCCTCAGTGAGCAGCAACGGCTTCGGGCCAAGTTGCAGAGCATCTATCGGGCGCCGGGCTTCGAGCCGCGCACCGATCCCGATCAGCAGCTATACGACGGCTTTTTTGATGACCATGACAAGAAGCTGATGACCGAGCTGCGCCGTGCTCAGCCCGAGGCGCTCGCGGCCAATGTGTTTGATTTTCATGACCAGCGCCTGCCGGAGCTGCTGTTCCGCTACCGGGGGCGGCATTTTCCGGACAGCCTCTCCGACGAAGAGCGTCGACAGTGGCGCGACTTCTGCTATCGGCGGCTGACCGATCCGGCCGCGGGTGCCGGGCTGACCTGGGACCAGTTACTGGCGAGACTTGGGGCGCTGCGCGCCGAAGGCGTGAGTGCAGAGCAGGAGCGGGTCCTGGTCGCGCTGGAGCATTACGCGCGCGGACAGCTCGACGCGATGGGCTCTTAGTCAATCTCCTTGAGCCACTCAAGGTGCACCCCGACGCTGTCTTTGTCGCTGGACACCCAGACATCCTGTTCACTGATGTTGAACTGCAGAACCATGCCGCGCTCCACCATGCCAGCGAGCTGCTGCAGCGCCTCATCTGGCAGGGCCCTGACACTGAGGTTGCGATAGCGTGCCAGGGCCCGCTCCTGTTGCTGCCACCAGACCCGGACGCTGTTCTCGCCGTAGGCGAACACCTGCACCTGTCTGGCGCGATTGCAGGCTTTACGAAGCCACTTCTCATCCGGAGTGCCAAAGGCCACCCACAGTTCGATGTCGCCCACCAGGTTCCGGCGGGACAGCTCCGGCTCTTCGTCCTCTGAGCTCAGACTGCTCGAAAAGGTCAGGTCATCGGAGGCATTGAGGGCAAAGGCCAGCAGCCGCACCATCAGGCGCTGGTCGTTTTCCGACGGGTGCCGGGCCAGGGTCAGGGCATGACTCTGGTAGTAGTGCCGGTTCATGTCGGCTATCTCAAGGCGTGCCTTGATCACGGTTGCATTGGTGGCCATGGGTCTCTCGCTGTCCGGACGCGGGGTTGGGAGAAGTGTACACGCTTCCCCGGTCAAATGCGGCGAATTCGCCCCCAGGGCTATGGGATTTCAAGGCAATCGCGGGTACAATGTGCGCCGCTTTGAGGCCGTCCCCAGGGCGTGAAACCTCCATGAAGTACTGATTCTCAGCGGGAGCACTCTATGTCATCCATCAAGAAAGTGGTTTTGGCCTACTCCGGTGGCCTGGACACCTCGGTCATCGTCAAGTGGCTGCAGGAAACCTACAACTGTGAAGTGGTGACCTTCACCGCCGATATCGGCCAGGGTGAAGAAGTGGAGCCCGCGCGGGCCAAGGCCCAGGCGCTGGGTGTGAAGGAAATCTACATCGACGATCTGCGCGAGGAATACGTGCGCGACTTCGTCTTCCCGATGTTCCGCGCCAACGCCATTTACGAGGGCGAGTACCTGCTGGGTACCTCCATTGCCCGGCCGCTGATCTCCAAGCGCCTGATCGAAATCGCCAATGAGACCGGTGCCGATGCCATCTCCCACGGCGCCACCGGTAAGGGCAACGACCAGGTGCGCTTCGAGCTGGGCGCCTACGCCCTCAAGCCCGGCGTCAAGGTCATTGCGCCTTGGCGCGAGTGGGACCTGAACTCCCGCGACAAGCTGATGGCGTACTGCGAAGAGCACAACATCCCCGTGGATTTCTCCAAGGGCAAGAAAAAGTCGCCCTATTCCATGGACGCCAACCTGCTGCACATCTCCTATGAGGGCGGCGTATTGGAAGACCCCTGGACCGAAGCCGAGGAAGATATGTGGCGCTGGAGCGTCTCTCCGGAAGCGGCCCCGGATCAGCCCACCTATATTGATCTGACTTACGAAAAAGGCGATATTGTGGCCATTGACGGAGAGCGCCTGTCGCCCGCCACCGTGCTGGAGCGCCTGAACAAGGTGGCCGGTGACAACGGCATCGGTCGTCTGGATATCGTAGAGAACCGCTACGTGGGCATGAAGTCCCGCGGCTGCTACGAAACCCCCGGCGGTACCGTGATGATGAAGGCGCATCGGGCGATCGAGTCCATCACCCTGGACCGCGAAGTGGCCCACCTGAAGGACGAGCTGATGCCCAAGTACGCCGAGCTGATCTATAACGGCTACTGGTGGAGCCCGGAGCGTCAGATGCTGCAGACTGCCATCGATCAGACGCAGGAGCACGTTAACGGTGACGTGCGTCTGAAATTGTACAAAGGGGGCGTACACGTTGTGGGCCGTCGTTCGGCGGAAAGCCTGTTCGACGAGAAAGTCGCCACGTTTGAGGACGATGCCGGCGCCTACGACCAGAAAGATGCGGAAGGCTTCATCAAACTGAATGCTCTGCGCATGCGTATTGCCGCCAATAAAGGCCGCAAACTGCGTTAATACCCGGGGCGAGCGCCCCGGCTTCGCCCCGCTCCGCGGGGCAACCCACCACTAATAACAATTCCACAACGACTGACGAACCGCGTTTTTTTGACTAAGGTCAAGAAGGCTGGCTGCGCTTTGCGCGACAATGCCCGCGCCAGACGCCTGCCCGAGTTGTCGGCTCGGTGCTCGTGTGCGTATACGCTGGGTGGAATAACAATTTGATCTGCAATAATGGGAAAGACCTATGAGTAGTAATCTGACAGCGGCCGGGGATCATCCGGTGTACGACTATAAGGTCGTGCGTCAGTTCTCCATCATGACGATTGTCTGGGGCATTGTCGGTATGGGGGTTGGCGTGTTGATCGCGGCGCAATTGGTGTGGCCGGCACTGAATGATCTGGTGCAGCCGTTCACCCACTTCGGCCGGCTGCGGCCCCTGCACACCAACGCGGTGATTTTCGCGTTTGGCGGCTGTGCCTTGATGGCCACCTCCTACTACGTGGTTCAGCGGACCTGTCAGGCGCCGCTGTTTGGCGGTTGGCTGGTGCCGTTCACCTTCTGGGGGTGGCAAGCGGTCATCGTTCTGGCCGCCATCACTCTGCCCATGGGACTGACCAGTTCCAAGGAGTATGCCGAGCTGGAGTGGCCGATTGATATCCTGATCGCGGTGGTCTGGATCAGCTACGCCATCGTGTTTTTCGGCACCATTGCCAAGCGCAAAACCTCCCACATCTATGTGGCCAACTGGTTCTATGGTGGCTTCATTCTCACCGTTGCGGTACTGCATGTGGTCAATAGCGCGGCCATTCCGGTGGCCTGGTTCAAGTCATACTCGGCCTATGCCGGTGCCGCCGATGCCATGATTCAGTGGTGGTATGGTCACAACGCGGTGGGCTTTTTCTTGACCGCAGGCTTCCTGGGCATGATGTACTACTTCGTACCCAAGCAGGCGAATCGTCCGGTGTACTCCTACCAGTTGTCCATTGTTCACTTCTGGGCGCTGATCTCGGTCTACATCTGGGCTGGTTCCCACCACCTGCACTATTCCGCGCTGCCGGACTGGGCCCAGAGTCTGGGCATGGTGATGTCCCTGATCCTGCTGGCGCCGAGCTGGGGCGGAATGATCAACGGTATCATGACGCTCTCCGGTGCCTGGCATAAGCTGCGCACTGACCCGACCCTGCGTTTCCTGGTGGTGTCACTGTCCTTCTACGGCATGTCCACTTTTGAAGGACCGATGATGTCCATCAAAACCGTGAACGCCCTGTCCCACAATACCGACTGGACCATTGGCCATGTGCACTCTGGTGCCCTGGGCTGGGTTGCGATGATTTCCATTGGTGCCATTTATCACCTGCTGCCGATCCTGTTTGGCAAAAAGGAAATGTACAGCGTCAAGTGGATCAATATCCACTTCTGGTTGGCGACCATCGGCACGGTCCTGTACATCGCCTCCATGTGGGTCAACGGCATCATGCAGGGGCTTATGTGGCGCGCCTTCAACGCCGATGGCACCTTGACGTACAGTTTTATTGAATCGGTGATCGCCAGCTACCCGGGTTACTTCGTACGCTTTGTGGGCGGTGCCATTTTCCTGTCAGGTATGGTGTTGATGGCCTTCAACGCCTGGCGCACTGCCGCGAGCTCGACCTCTGTGGCGGGTGAAGACAACTTGACTCAGCCTCAAGCGGTTTAAGGGAGCGGTCCATGAAATATCATGATGTAGTTGAAAAAAATATTGGCTTAATGACCGTGCTGATGGTTGTTGCCATCAGTTTCGGTGGTCTGGTTCAGATCGTTCCGCAATTCTTCCTCAAGGAAACCACCGAGCCGGTGGCCGGGCTGAAGCCCTTGGCCCCGCTGGAGCTTGAAGGGCGGGATATTTATATTCGCGAAGGCTGCCACGTCTGTCATACCCAGATGGTTCGTCCCCTGCGCGCGGAGGTAGAGCGCTACGGGCACTACTCGGTGGCCGGCGAACACGTTTACGAACACCCCTTCCTGTGGGGCTCCAAGCGCACCGGGCCGGATCTGGCGCGAGTGGGTGGTCGGTACTCCGACGACTGGCACAAAGCCCATTTGTACAACCCGCGCACCGTGGTGCCTGAGTCCAACATGCCCGCTTTTCCGTGGCTCTATGACAACAAGCTGACCGGCGAGCACACCGAAGCGAAAATGCGCGGTTTGCGCAAAGTGGGTGTGCCTTATACCGACGAGGATATCGAAGGTGCGGGTGAAGAGGTCAAGGGCGTAACGGAAATGGATGCCCTGGTCGCCTACCTGCAGCAGTTGGGCACTTTGCTGACCGAGAAGCGGTGAT
>NZ_DFTP01000066.1:21620-21991 GCF_002381585.1 Marinimicrobium sp. UBA4209 | reverse complement strand
GGTGATTTATGGATCAGGGTACTTTGGGCGCAATATCAACGGTTCTGGTCACCATCGCTTTCATCGGCATCTGCTGGTGGGCTTTTTCGCCCCGTCGGAAAAAGCGCTTTGATGACGCGGCCAATTTGCCCTTTGCCGATGAAGACCAGAACAAACAAGCTTCGGAGTCGCCCGACTCCGAGGAACAGAATGAACAGGCGGATCATCACGCCGGTGATGAGACTGACAGGCGGAACTGATTATGAGTACATTTTGGAGCCTTTGGATTATTGTCCTCACCCTCACCAACCTGGCGCTGCTACTGTGGGTACTGCTCGCCAACCGGAAGGTCGCGGTACGGGATGATGAAGACCCGGAAAACCGCACCACCG
>NZ_DFTP01000066.1:431-21569 GCF_002381585.1 Marinimicrobium sp. UBA4209 | reverse complement strand
ACGATGGGTCATGCCTTCGACGGCATCGAGGAATACGACAACCCGCTGCCGCGTTGGTGGTTCAAGATGTTTATTGCCACCTTCATTTTCGCGGGCGTATATCTGATTCTGTACCCGGGCCTTGGCAGTTTCCCAGGGGTGCTCGGCTGGACTCAGGAGAAAGAGTTGCGCGGTCACCAGCAGCAGGCACAGGCGCGCTTCTCCGAGCAGTTTGGTGAGTACGCCAAAACCCCTATCAAGGAGCTCGCACGGGATCCTCAGGCCATGAAAATGGGCTTGCGCCTGTTCGCCAATAACTGCGCGGTCTGCCATGGCTCGGACGGTGGCGGCAACTGGGGCTTTCCGAACCTGACCGACGATGCCTGGCAGTGGGGTGGTTCCCCCGAGCGCATCAAACAGACTCTGGTGCAGGGGCGCAAAGCGGCCATGCCCGCGTGGAGCGCGAGCCTGGGTGAGCAGGGTATTGCCGAAGTGACCGAGTATGTTCTGAGCATGGGTGACCGCGAGCACGATGCCGAATTGGTGTCCGCCGGTGAGCAGAAATTCATGCGCAACTGTGCTGCCTGTCACGGAGCCGATGGCACCGGTAATATCAACCTGGGCGCGCCCAACCTGACCGATGATGTCTGGCTGTACGGCGGCGAGCCGAGCGACATCCGCCAGACCCTGCGGGTCGGGCGCAACGGTGTGATGCCCGCCCAGGGCGAGCTGCTCAAAGACGATCGGATTCATATTCTGGCCGCCTACGTCTACAGCCTGTCACTGAACTATGACGAACAAGAGTAAGCAAACGGAGCAGGAACAGGATACAGGGATACGCTATGTAAACCTCTATGAGGCCGACGAAAAGGTGTATATGCGGCGCATTACCGGCTTCTACCAGAAGCTGCGCCGCTACACCGGCATGCCTCTGTTGGCCGCTTACCTGTTGATGCCCTGGCTGGTCATCGACGGCCGCCCCGCCATGCTGTTCGACCTTCCCGAGCGGCGCTTTCACGTTCTGTGGCTCAGCTTTGGGCCTCAGGACGGTATGTTTCTCGCCTGGCTGCTGATTATTGCCGCCTTCATGCTGTTTACCGTCACAGTCCTGGTGGGCCGTGTCTGGTGCGGTTTCACCTGCCCGCAAACGGTCTGGACCCAGATGTTCATCTGGGCCGAGTTTCTGTGCGAGGGCGATCGCAATAAACGTATGAAGCTCGATGCGCAGCCCTGGGGGCCGGAGAAAATGGCTCGCAAAGGCGCCAAGCATGGTATCTGGCTGCTGATTGCCCTGGTGACCGGGCTCACCTTCGTGGGGTACTTTTTACCCATACGGGAATTGTTGGTCGGGCTGGTGGCTATTGATGTCCACCCGGCAGCGGCCTTCTGGGTGTTCTTTTTTACCGCAGCCACCTATATGAACGCCGGCTTTATGCGCGAGCAGGTGTGCAAGTACATGTGCCCCTATGCCCGCTTTCAGTCGGTGATGTACGACAAAGATACCCTGACGGTATTCTACAACTACGTTCGCGGTGAGCCGCGCGGTCCGCGCAAGCCCTCCGATGATCCCGGGGAGAAAGGGCTGGGCGATTGCATTGACTGTTCCTGGTGTGTGCAAGTCTGTCCCGTGGATATCGACATCCGCGACGGTCTGCAGGCCGACTGTATCGACTGTGGTTTGTGCGTGGATGCCTGTAATCAGGTGATGGATCGCATGAATTACCCACGCGGTCTGATCAGTTTCACCACCGAAGATGCCATTGAAAAAGGCCACACCAAAGTGTTCCGGCCCCGGCTCCTGGGTTACGGTGCGGTGTTGCTGGTCATGTTCAGTGTGTTCACCTATGCGCTCAGTGCCCGTCTGCCCGTTGGCCTGGACGTATTACGCGATCGGGGCATGCGGATGTACCGGATCAGTGGTCCCGACGTGGAAAACGTCTACACCCTGAAAATCAACAACAAGGACCGCGACACGCACATCTACGACCTCTCGGTCAGTGGCGACTACCCGTTTGAGCTGGAAGGTTATCGGCCCCTGCCGGTGAGCGAAGGGGAGGTATTGACCTTGCCGGTGCGGGTGGTTGTGCCCAGAGAGGCTCTGGATACCGTGAAAACCTCAGTGACTCTGCGCGTCGAGGCGCGGGAAAACCCGGAAATCTACACCGAACATACCACCACGTTTATTGGCCCGGCGCTGCGCGATCAGTAGTGCCAGCCTCAATGCAAAGGTTGACTATGACCGACAAGACGCCCGTCGCACCCTGGTATCGGCAACCCTGGTTCTGGTTTGTCATGTCGCCGCTGATGGTGGTGATCTGTGTGTCCCTGAGCTTTGTGACCGTGTCGGTGTTTTATGCCGATGACCGGGTAGTGGACAACTACTACAAGCAGGGCCGCACCATCAATCAGAGCTTTGAGCAGGAGGCCCGGGCCCGGGCACTCAATCTTGCCGCTGAGGTGGTGTTCGATCCGGTTACCGGGGAAGTTCTGTTGAGTTTATCGGGTAACGGAGCGCTGCCGGCGGTGCTGCACCTTCTGGTCGGACACCCGGTCAACGCAGATCAGGATCAGCGGGTGCTGCTTCAGAAAGTGCGCGATGGTCACTATCGCGGGGATCTGACCCGGGCGGTCAGCCACCGCCGCTATCTGACGCTGCTGCCGGACCATGATGCCTCTCAGATGCGCTCCGCCGAATGGCTCCTGCGCGGCGAAATCCATTTCGATCAGGGCAACCGGATTGAGCTTCGCCCCACCGATCGCGCACCCTAACGCTTCCTTCGCCTTGCCCGAGTCGACTTCATGAGTGAGCGTCCCTGCTATCATTGCGGCCTGCCGGTCCCTGAAACGGCGGACTTTGCGGTCACCATCAACGGTGAGCGCCAGCCCATGTGCTGCCCCGGCTGTCAGGCGGTGGCCACGGCCATCGTGGATGGCGGGCTGGAACGGTTTTACCAATACCGCTCGGAAGCCAGTGAACGCCCGGATGAAACCGCCGCCGCAGCGGCCGAGTGGCAGCTATACGATACCGAGGCACTGCAGGCGGATTTTGTCGGTGCCGGAGAGGGCAGCGAACGCCGCGCCCAGTTGTTACTGGAGGGCATGACCTGCGCCGCCTGCAGTTGGCTGATCGAAACCCATCTCAAACGCAGCCCCGCCGTCCGGCAGTTGTCCGTCGATGTAACCACCCACCGCTGCACTCTAACCTGGGACGCCGACCAGCAGCCTCTCAGCGAGCTGATGGCCGAACTGGCGCGCATCGGCTACCGCCCCCGACCGGCTACCGACGAGGCGCATCGTGCCCTGGCGCAACAGGAAAACCGCCAGGCCCTGCTGCGCCTGGGAGTGGCCGGGTTCGGCATGATGCAAGCGGGCATGGTGGCGGTGGGCATGTACACCGGCGCCGTTGACGAGTGGAAACTGTTTCTGCGCTGGCTCAGTTTCCTGGTGGCCACGCCGGTGGTCTGGTTTTCGGCGGCGCCGTTTTTTCAGGCCGCCTGGCGCAGTCTCAAGGCCCGGCAGTTGATCATGGATGTACCGGTGGCACTGGCCATCGGGCTGGCCTATGGTGCCAGCGCCTGGGCCACCATCACCGGGCGAGGGGATGTCTATTTTGAATCCATTGCTATGTTCACGTTTTTCCTGCTGGTGGGGCGCTATCTCGAAATGCGCACCCGGCATCGCAATCGCCTGGCCTATGGCAATCTGGCGCAGCTGATGCCACTCAGCGCCCGGCGGCTTGAGCAGGGTAAAGAGGTCTCGGTGCCGGTCAAAACCCTGTCACTCGGCGACCGGGTACGGGTCAAGAGCGGGGAGACCTTCCCCTGTGACGGGCGGGTGATTCAGGGCCAGAGCGATGTCGTGGAAGCGCTGTTGACCGGTGAGTCCCGGCCGGTACCCAAGGGGCCGGGCGATCGGGTGGTCGGCGGTACCCTGAACGGAGAGAGCGATCTCGAGCTGGAAGTGACGGCCGTCGGAGGCGACACCCAGCTGTCCGCCATCGAGCGCCTGGTGGTACAGGCGGAAGCGGAAAAACCCCGCCAGGTGGCGCTGGCCGATACCGTGGCCCGCTACTTTGTGGGCGCGGTGCTGGTGGTGTTTGCCCTGGTTTGGGGCGCCTGGATGCTGATTCAGCCCGAGCGCGCTTTCTGGGTAGCCCTCTCGGTGTTGGTGGTGACCTGTCCCTGTGCCCTGGCGCTGGCGATGCCCACGGCGCTGACCGCCGCCACCGCCAATTTGCGGCGGCGGGGTTTTCTGATTGCCCGCGGCCATGTGCTGGAAACCCTGGCCAAGGTGGATCGGGTTATTCTGGACAAGACGGGTACCCTGACACTGGGGCAGTTCTCGTTGCAGTCGGTGAAGAATGTATCCCGAGCTAAGGATCATCACCCCGACGAGTACTGGTTGGCCATCGCCGGTGCGCTTGAGGCGCCGGCGCGGCACCCGCTGGCGGTGGCCTTTCGTCCCTGGTTCGACCACTTCCGAGCGCAAGAGACTCGCCAATATACGGCGGCCGGAGTCGAAGGTACGGTTGATGGCGAACGCTATCGCCTGGGCAGTGCCGCGTTTGCCGGGGCCCTGTATCAGGCGACCGAAGCGCCGACGCCACCGGATGATGAGGCACTGTGGTTACTGTTGAGCAACACCCGGGGACCGCTGGTCTGGTTCTCGCTGGAGGACGAGCTGCGCCCTGGCGCCCAGGCACTGATATCGACCCTGCGTGCCCGCGGTCTGGCCCTCGAGCTGCTGAGCGGAGACTCCTCGGGCGCGGTTGCGCGCTTGGCCGACACCCTCGGCATCGACACTTACACCGCCGGGGCCCGCCCGGAGGACAAGTTGCAGCGTCTGCAGGAAGTGCAGGCGCGCGGGGAAAAGGTAGTGATGGTGGGCGATGGTATCAATGATGTGCCGGTGCTCTCCTCCGCGGATGTGTCCGTGGCTATGGCGTCCGCCTCGGATCTCGCCCAGACGAGGGCGGATGCGGTGTTTCTGAATTCCGATCTGGCCGTCCTGGCGGGCATCTTCGAGCTGGCCAAACGCACCCGACAGGTGATCCGGCAGAATCTGCTGCTTTCGCTGGGCTACAATGTGGTGGCCCTGCCTCTGGCCGCCGCCGGCCTGGTGCCACCCTGGCTGGCCGCCATTGGCATGACCAGCAGTTCCCTGGTGGTGGTGTTCAACGCGCTGCGCCTGCACCGGGCGCCCGCCACTGGGCTTGCCCCGCGCACAGGAGGTTGATGTGGAAAGTCTGTTTTTATTGGTGCCCATCGCCCTGATTTTTGTCGCCATTGCTCTGAAAGTGTTTTTCTGGGCAATCAAGAGCGGCCAGTACGACAATCTCGATACTGAAGCTCATCGCATTCTGTTTGATGATGATGAGCCCGATGAGGCACAACGCACCGCCCCAAAGACCTCTGGACGGCATCCCGAGTCCGACAACCAGACCGATGGAAAAGGTTCGTGATGGCGGCCGACGCATCAGTTTGGGGAAGCTGGTTGGCGGCCTGGACGCTGGGGCTGTTCAGCAGTGCCCATTGTCTGGGCATGTGTGGCGGCATCATGGGCGCGCTGTCCGCCGCGATTCCCGCCGAGGCCAGGGGGCGTCGCTGGCGACTGCTGCTCTTGTACAACGTTGGACGCATTGCCAGCTATACCCTGATGGGACTGCTGGCAGGCCTGGTAGCCGGCGGCATTACGCCGTTGGATCCGGTGCTACGCCTGCTCGCGGGGCTACTGCTCATTGCCATGGGGCTGTACCTGGCGGGCTGGTGGCGAGGGCTGACCTGGCTGGAGCGGGGGGGCGCGGTGGTATGGCGCCGGCTGCAGCCGCTGGGTAAATCCCTATTGCCGGTTCGCCGCGCGCCCCAGGCACTGTTGCTGGGCGCCTTGTGGGGCTGGTTGCCCTGCGGACTGGTGTACACCGCGTTGGCTTATGCCCTCGCCCAGGGCAACGTCTGGGCCAGCGGCGGGACCATGCTCGCCTTCGGTTTGGGTACCCTTCCGGCGGTGCTGGCAGCGGGGGTGATGGCGCAGCAACTTACCCGGCTGCTGCAGCGGCGTGGCCTGCGAGTATTCATGGCTCTGGCCATCATTCTGTTTGGGCTCTGGACTCTGTGGCCGGCCGTCGGCGGCGGTCACGGGGGCGAGGGCCATAACCCCGACGCCGATCATTCCCTTCACCACTGACTCGGACGCGCAACCCCGGGGCGTTTCTGCGGTCCAAGCGCCATGAGTGGGTGCTCCGTCCCTGTCCGCCAAGTTTATCCGTGACGCTGCGGTTTCTTCCGGTATATGATGGGGCCTATTGTTGAATGGGTGCCTGGCAGGCATCCCGGTGGGCGAGAATTATAACTGTTGTGAAAATATGGAAGCCAGGTAGTCACCGATTTTTGCTCGGATCGCGTCCTGTAGTGCCAAACTGGCGGCGATTGGCGTGCTTGCTGAGCAGCTGCTGTCTGTCCGGGCTGGTACAGGCGACGCCCGTGAGTACGGACACGGTGGCGGGTGAGGGCGGTCAGGCCTGCGAGCACTTTCAGTATGAGTATCGCGACCTCGCGGAGCAGCGGGAGAGTCGCCTGGTGTTCGATGCCTTTAATGAGCACGAAGGCAAAACCATTCGCCGCATTCAGTTTGACAGTCGGGCCATTTTTGATGAGTCGGACCCCGCCGAAAACAACTGGCTGTACCGAGGCTTCAACCGCCTGCACATCAATACTCGCGAGCCCGTCATCGCCAGCCAACTCTTGCTGCAAGAGGGCGATTCCCTGCGTGAAAAGCTGATCGCGGAATCCGAGCGGATTCTGCGCAGCCGCAATTACCTGACCAGTGCCTATATCGTTCCCGATGTGGTCTGCCCGGACTATATTGACCTCCGGGTCATTACCCGCGACTCCTGGGTGACTGAGCCCGAGCTGACCTTCAAGCATGAAGGAGGCGAAACCGAATCCGGCATTGGCCTTAAAGACGGTAACTTTCTGGGTACCGGTGATGCGATTGCCCTTCGTTATTCGCAAAATATTGAGCGCTCCAGTGTCGGTTACGAGTATAAAACCGACCACTTTATGAAAACCCGGTTGGCGACGCGGCTGTATTACGCGCAAAAGAGTGACGGGGAAGATAAAGCCTTCAGTCTGGAGCGGCCCTTCTATTCACTGGAAACCCCCTGGGCCGCCGGTGGTTTTACGGAGGATGTGGCCGAAGTTCGCACCATTCGCGAGGGTGGTGAAGAGATCAATGAGTTCCGGCACCGCACTCGAGACAGTGAGATCTACTTCGGGGTGGCGGCCCGGGCCGATGAGCGGTTTACCCGGCGTTGGCGCCTGGGTATTACCCGAGAGGAGGATATTTTCAGCGCTTCGGATGAGACGGTGCTGGGGGTTCCCGAGAACCGCAAGGGCAATTACGGTTGGCTGGGGCTGGAAGTGATTGAAAACCGCTTTGCCACTTACAAGAACCTCAATCAGATTCAGCGTACGGAAGACGTTGCGATGGGCGTCAACTATCGGCTAAGACTCGGTTATGGCGGCTCCCAGCTCGGTAACGACCGGGATCTTGTCCGCTATCAGGCCGCTTACAGCAACGTTATCGGGGTGGGCGAGCACCATATACTCCGGCTGCTGGGCGATCTGGACGGCCGCCACTATAAAGGCCCCAACCCCATCGACAGCGGGGTGGTCGGGCTTGAGGTCAATTACAACTGGTTTCGCGACGACCAGAACCGCTGGTACTTGAACTTGCGCTATGACATTGGTGAAAACCTGGAGCAGTTTGAGCAACTGACACTGGGGGGCGCCAATGGTCTGCGTGGTTATCCAGTGGATTATCAGCGCGGTAACCGTCGCTATCTTCTGAATATCGAGCGCCGTTATTTTTCCGATCTTCACCTGTTTAACATCGTCCGCATGGGGGCGGTGGCATTTTTTGATGCCGGGCGGAGCTGGGGCGGGCAGATTGACGGCGAACCCAACCCACACCTGTCCAACGTGGGCATTGGCCTGCGTTTCAGCTCCAGTAAAACCAAGGTGGGTAACGTCCTGCACATCGATTTTGCCGCGCCGCTGGCTGAGCGAGGGGGGCTGGACAGCACACAGGTGCTCATCAAGGCTGAGGGGGAGTTCTGAGCCTTATGCCGAGAGAGGCCCCGTTACAGCCCTGCCTTTTATTGAAAACAGTGTGAGTTAAGTGTAATCTCTGTCTGCAAGGCCACTTTTTTCAGGTGGTTTTTGATATTCAGCAGAGTGAATAATAATGGCTCATTCGCAACTGTTCCCAAGAAATGCCGGCTTCCTGGTCGGTACCTCCAGATCGTTCAAAGCCCACTGTATCGGGATTGTGGCCCTGTTGGCCTGTGCCTGCACGCGGGCAGAGCCCACGTTCGCCGTGGTTGACCTCACCGATGCCGTATTTGCAACGAAGGTGGCTGTCGCCCGATTGGAGGCGCTGCGTGACAATCCAGCCTTCCAGCAGTACCAGTCCGCCCTTGAGAGCGCCGAAGCTGACCTGCAGAACCTTGACCGCCGGGCGCAGGCCTCCGGGCTGAGCGAGTCGCAGCGGGAGATGGTGCAGAAGCGGATCGAGCATATCCAGCGGGAACTGATCGATACGGGGCAGGATCTCGAGCGATGGTTACAAGCGCAGAAGCGGGCCATCTTTGAGGAACTATCGCCGCTTGCCCGAACCGCGCTGGATGAGCTTGCCCGGGAGCGCCAGCTGGATCTGATTATCGCCAAAGATGCGATCATTTACGCTCAGGGGCGATGGGTGTTGACGCCGTCGCTGACGGAGAGAATTGATCGGGGTACGGCGCCCAGTGGCGCAGTGTCTGAGCTTTCTGATGAGTAGGGCCCTAGCCATGTCTAAAGCCTATCTGTTGTGGGGGTTGGTGTGGGTCAGTGCGCTTTGCCAGGCCCAATCGCCGGTGGAACTGATTGATACCGAGGCCGGGGCTGAATCTCAGGCCGATGCCTCGGCGCCGACGTTGCCCGCCGAGCCGCGCCAGGTGCTCGAGGCGCTCCGACAGCGGGTCAATGCGCTGGGGCTGAGTGAGGAGCCGGTGCCGGTTGAGGGCTCCAGGACGCCCGAAGGCGATCTGTTTGAGCTGGGTAAGCAGTTGTTCTTCAGTCGCTCGCTGAGTGAGCAACGGGATGTTGCTTGCGCCTCTTGTCACCACCCCTTGTTGGGGGGCGGGGATGGCCTGTCGTTGCCGGTGGGCGTCGATGCGGTCGAGCCGCAATTGATTGGTCCGGGCCGGGTTCACAATGGGGATCGGGCGCAGGATCCGCTGGCCGATGGTGGGCCAAACGTTCCGCGCAACTCACCGACCACCTTCAATTTGCATGTCTATCAGCGGCGGCTGTTCTGGGATGGACGGGTTGAGGTGACCGATTATCACCACGACGGAGACGGACAGACGGCCGCAATCCGCACTCCCGACAGTCTGCGCAATCTGCCGGATCCACAGGCCGGCCATGATCTGGCCGCCGCCCAGGCGCTGTTTCCCTTGGCGTCAGCCAATGAAATGTTCGGTCGCGAGGCCGGCAAGGTATTGAGCAATCAGGACAAGCGCCGACTCCTTGAGCGGCGCCTGCAGGGGGCGGGGTCGGAAGACGAAAACCCCTGGTTGCCACTGTTTCAGGCCGCCTTTGAGGATCCGCGAAAGAGCCCCGAGCAGGTGGTGACCATGGAGCGGGTCGGCCTGGCGCAAGCCCACTATCAACGCTCACAGGTGTTTCTTGATAACCCCTGGTTCAGATTTGTCGATGGCGATGACGACGCCATTTCCGAGGACGCGCGCCTCGGTGCCTTGCTGTTCTACACGCCGCTGAGTGAGGGAGGCTATGGATGCAATCAATGCCACGCTGGGCGTCGCTTTACCGATGAGTCGTTTCACAATCTGGCGGTTCCCCAGTTTGGACGAGGTAAGGATCGTCACGGATTTGATCTGGGGCGAATGCTCGAGAGCTCTCACCCGGATGACCGATACGCGTTTCGTACGCCTTCGTTGCTGAACGTCGCGGTAACTGGCCCTTGGGGGCACACCGGGGCATTTCTCTCCCTGAGTCAGGCGATCCGCCATCATATGGATGTGGAAACCTCGGTGCTTGCCTATGACTACAGCCTGCAGAGCAATCCGCAGTTCAAGGGCATCCCAACCGACCGGGAGCGCTACCGGAATCGCTCCCTGGAGGCGTTGGAGCAAGCCAGGGTCGGCGACAGTTGGCAGTACCTGTCGCACCGTCGCTTTGACCCGGTGCATGCCCAGTATCTAGAAGCCTTTCTGGAGACCCTGACCGATCCCTGTACCACGGACCCGGAGTGTCTGGCACGCTGGCTGCCCGGTGCCGATGATGATGGTCCGGATGGCGAGCGGTTGTACGCCCGCACCGGATCGTTCGTGGGGCAGCCCGTGACTTTCCAGCCCGCGCTACCGTCCCCGGTGCAGAGCCAGGCGCGAGTCGAGCCCGAGCCCATGCGGGAATCCTGGTTTGTGGATGCGACCGTAGCGACGGGACTGGATTATTCACTGCCGGTCGTGGGTAATGGCGACGAGCAACACCGGGTTTCGGGTGGGATAGCGGTGGGGGATTACGATGGTGACGGCTGGGATGATCTGTTTATCAGTCATTCGGTCTTGCCTGGAAAGCTATATCGCAATCAGGGCGATGGCACCTTTGAGGAGACCACCGAGCTTGCCATTGGCACATTGCGTAGTCAGCAGTTCGGTGCACTCTTTTTTGACTATGATCAGAACGGACACCGGGACCTCCTGCTCGTGGAGGATAACCGTCACGATGATTTCCTGAGGGTTTATCAGAATCAGGGAGACGGTTTTTTCCTGCCGGATCCCTTCAAAGCCGGTATCGGATTCAATCGTTTTACGCACAGTCTTTCTGCCGGCGACTTCGATCGGGACGGCCGGATTGATCTGTACGCAGCACATTGGGGATTCACGGCTGGCGCGGACAATAGTGGGTATTTATGGCGCAATAAAGGCGAAGGCCAGTTCGTCGATGCCAGTGATCTGTTGCCTCCCACCCGGGAGTCTCCCCAGACGGGAAAGCTAGGACTCGTCTTTACCGCCGCGTTTACGGATCTCAACAACAACGGCTGGCCGGATCTGTTGCTGGCCGGAGACTTTCTGACCAGTCAGGTACTGATCAATGACTCGGGGAGCGGGTTTGTCGATCGGACGGAGACAGTGATTTCGGACGAGAACGGAATGGGTATGGCCGTCGGAGACTATGACAATGACGGCGATTTTGACTGGTTTGTGACGTCGATATGGAACCCCCTCGAGCAAAAGGCTTACGTGGGAGGAGAGTCCGGCAACCGGCTTTATCGGAATGATGGTCAGGGGCGCTTTGGTGACGTAACCGATGAGGCGGGAGTGCGTCATGGGTTCTGGGGGTGGGGCGCCTGTTTTGCTGACTTCAATAACGATGGCTGGCTGGATATTTTTCACACCAATGGTATGACCAGTAAAAATGTCGCCAATGAAGCCATCTTTGCCCAGTTCATTCACGATCCCAGCCTGCTGTATATCAACAATGGCGACGGCACATTCACAGAGCAAGCGTTAGAGGTTGGGTTGAATCATACCCGACAGGGGCGTGGCGTCAGCTGTTTTGATTACGACCGGGACGGTAAGGTGGATATTTTTATCAGTCACAGTGGTGAACCCGTAACTGTATTTCGCAATGTCGCCCCAACGGATCACCACTACCTCACAGTCAGGCTTCGAGGTGGACCAACCAATCTGGATGGCATCGGGGCCAAGGTCCATGTGCGTAGCGGTCAATTGTCACAGGTGAGAGAGATCCGGCTGGGCTCCAACTATCTGTCGAACGATCCGCTGGTAGCCCACTTTGGGCTCGGTGAAAGCAAGCAAGTCGATGAGCTGAGAATCGTTTGGCCGGACGGCACAGAGCAACGGGTGGGGGCGCTTGAGGTGGACCAGTATCTGGTTGTCGAAAAGCCCGGTCCGTTGTGAGGTGGTGTGCAAGTGGGGCGCCGTCTGGCGGCGCCCCTGTGCCTCAGGCTTTTTCGTTGAAGATATGGAGATCGCGCTGGGGGAACGGAATGCTCATGCCGTTGGCTTCCAGCTCCACCTTGATCTTCTCCGTCATATCCCAGTACACCGGCCAGTAATCCTCGGTTTTCACCCAGGGTC
This sequence comes from Marinimicrobium sp. UBA4209, assembly GCF_002381585.1. NCBI lineage: Bacteria > Pseudomonadati > Pseudomonadota > Gammaproteobacteria > Cellvibrionales > Cellvibrionaceae > Marinimicrobium > Marinimicrobium sp. UBA4209. The sequence continues at coordinate 9,424 of NZ_DFTP01000066.1, read as the reverse complement.
GGACGATAAAGTTGACACTGCTGTCCGCCAGCGCCGAGACCGCCACATTGGGGGCCGGATCTTCCAACACCCGCTCGTCCGAGGTGAGGGCGGCCATCATGACTTCTTTGGCTTTCTTCAGGTCATCGCCGTAGCTGATGCCGAACACCATATCGACTCGGCGGGTGTCCCGGGCTGAATAGTTGACGATATTGTCGCTGTAGATTGAGCCGTTCGGAACGGTGACTTCTTTATTGTCAGGCGTGCGCAGAATGGTGGAGAAGATACTGATTTTTTCCACCATGCCCGCGGTGCCGGCGGCCTCTACATAGTCACCAGCTTTGAACGGGCGCAGGACCAGCAGTAGAAAACCGGCGGCAAAGTTCTGCAGCGAACCCTGCAAGGCCAAGCCGATGGCCAGGCCGGCGGCACCGAGAACGGCAATCAGGGAGGTGGTGTTCACACCCAACTGGTCCAGAGCGGCCACGATGACAAAGATCAGCAGCAGGACTTTGGCAATGGTCTGAGTGAACTCAATCAGTATGGTGTCGAGCTTGGTGCGCCCCATGACCTTACCGAGAATGCCGATCAGTATGCTGATGACGATCCGGCCGATGATGAAAATCAGCAGGGCGGTGACAATATTGATCGACCAGGGTATGACGTAGAGGCTGATCAGTTCATTGATTTTTTCGGTGTCGAACATGGACGTATCCCTCGATAGGTGATGAACGGTAGACACTAAGTCTAACGGATATTGCACCACTTTGCCGAAAGATTACGCAACGGCGAGCGTACGATTCAGCTGATGTTCCCGGTGGTTCGTACCCGCTTGTTGCCCTTGACCGGCTTGGCGGTGCGCAGGGCTTCGCGGCGCTTCAGTTGCGCATCGACGCTGTTTTTCAGCGCGATCAGAAAACCGGTCACAATAAAGGCCCCGGGCGGCAGCACCGCCACCAGAAAGCCGGGGTAGTGCTCAAAGGGCTGCCAGGTCCAATCCCGGGCGCTTTCGCCCAGCAGAAGGTGCATGTCATCGAACAGGGTGCCGTTGCCCAGCAGTTCGCGCACGGCGCCCACCGCGAGCAGTACAAACATGAAGCCCAGGCCCATCATCAGTCCGTCAGCCGCGGAGGGCAGCACCGGATTCTTGCTGGCGAAGGCATCGGCCCGGCCCAGAATGGCGCAGTTGGTCACGATCAAGGGAATGAAAATCCCGAGAATGGTGTACAGCTCGTAAGTAAACGCTCGCATCAGCAGTTCGATGCAGGTGGTCAGGGCCGCAATGATCATCACAAAAGCGGGCAGACGCACCGCATCGCTGACGCCCTTGCGAATCAGGGACACAATAATGTTCGAGCTGGTCAGTACCAGCAGGGTGGCCAGGCCCAACCCCAGGGCGTTGACCACGGAGCCGGTCACCGCCAGCAGCGGGCACAACCCGAGCAGCTGTACCAGCGCCGGGTTGTTGGTCCAGAGGCCGTTCTTGGAAATCGCTTGATAGTCGGCGGCGTCACTCATTGCGTCGTGCCTGTAGTTTCAGAGGATTCAGGAGCGGTTTCAGTGGTGTTGTTCGGCGCACCTTCCGGCGCTTGCTCGAAAAGTACCGCGTGGTGTTGTTCGACAAATTCCAGAACGCGTCGAACCTGATTGACCACCGCCCGCGGGGTGATGGTGGCCCCGGTGAACTGGTCGAACGCGCCTCCGTCTTTTTTCACGCGCCAGTCTTCCACACCCGGGTTACCGAGGGAGCGGCCGCGAAATCCCAGGATCCAGTCGCTTTTCTTCAGGTCGACTTTATCACCCAGCCCCGGCGTTTCATTGTGGGTAAGTACCCGCACACCGGCGATCTGGCCGTCCCGCTGGACCCCCACAATCATTCGGATGGCACCGCTGTAGCCGTCCGGAGCGATGGCGGGAATGATCACCGCTTCGACCTGTCCGTCCCGACGGGCCAGGTGGATGGCTTCGGACTGGCGCAGGCCCAGGGTATCCAGCGCATCCTGCGGCACCGGCAGGGTATCGGAGAGCAGGTCGTTATCGTGCTGATCCCGGGGAATGATTTCCAGCAGCGCGGCCGCCGCCGCCTGTCGCTCGGCCTCGGCAATCTGCTCTCGCGTAGCCTGGTAAGTGCCGGCAAGCACACCGGCGGTCACCAGGGCGAAGGCGCCCAATAACAGGCTGTTTTTACCAATCGACCAACCGAACATCTAGTGCTCCTCCTTTTCGGTCGCGCGGCGCGCCTTGGTGTGACCGTAGGTGCGGGGCAGCGTGTAGTAATCGATAAATGGCGCCGCGAAGTTGGCCAGCAGCACTGCAAAGGCCACTGCATCGGGGTAATTACTCCAGGCGCGCATGACGTACAACAGCACACCAATCAGGGCGCCATAGACCAGCCGACCACGGACACTGACCGCGGAGCTGACCGGGTCGGTGACAATGAAGAAAGCCCCGAACATGGTGGCCCCGGACAACAGGTGGAAGATCGGCGAGCCATTGCTGGCCGAGCTACCATCAAAGAATAGTACAGACATGACCGTCAGGGCGACCAACATGGCCACCGGGGCGTGCCAGGTGAACACCCGCTGGTACAGCAGGAAGGCGCCACCGAGCAGGAAGCCGAGGTTGACCCACTCCCAGCCGGCGCCCGCCAACCAGCCGGCGCTCAGCGTCGGATCACTGGCGTACAGGTCAGCCATGGTCTGGCCACTGTTCTGCTTCATCACATCCAGCGGGGTGGCCGCCGTGTAGCCGTCCACCGGAACCCCGGCAACAATCTGCTTGAAGCCCTCGGCCAGGCCCATCAGCGATTGGCCCTCCCCCAGGGTCGCCGCCGGGGCGGCCCATTGGGTCATCTCCACAGGGAAGGAAATCAGCAGCACCACATAACCGACCATGGCGGGGTTGAACGGGTTGTAGCCCATGCCGCCATAGAGTTGTTTGGCCAGAATGATCGAGACACCGCTGCCAGTGACCACCAGCCACCAGGGGCAATAGGGCGGCAGCGCCAGACCGAGCAGCACGCCAGTGACCAGGGCGCTGCAATCGCGCAGATAAAACAGTACCGGCCGCCCACGCAGTTTCATGACCAGCGCTTCGAACGTCAGGGCAGACGCGCTGGCCAGAAGGACATTGAACAGGCTTCCCCAGCCGAAGGCCAGGGTCATGGCGACCAGGCCGGGCAGCGTGGCGAATACCACCAGGCGCATCAGTTGCCCGGTACTGCGGGTACTGTGTGTGTGCGGGGAAGTGACCCTCAGCATCGGTTACCGGTCCTCGGTCAGTTGTTGCAATTTGTCTTCCAGCTTGGTGAGGCCGGTGCGAAACGCGTCCACGTTTTCGTCCTGCTCCGCCTCGGCTTTTTCCAGTCGCTGGCGGGCCTTCTCAATGCGGGCCTTGAGCGATTCAATCTGGGCCCGCTGTTTGTCTTCGGCGCTCATGGTTTCCATCGCGGCGGCTTTCGCTTTGGCCCGTTCAATGGCCATGCTGGCGACGTCGTCGGTATGGCGTGAAGCGGAGCTGGGTTCGGCCACCGTGGACGGCGCCAACTCGGACAGCTCCTGCTGGGTGTCGGCAATCTTCTGCTTGAGCTTGTCGACGCCCTGCTGCAGGGCATCCGCCTTGTCATCACCCGACTCCTGCGCCGCCTTGGCCTTTTCTTCAGCCTTCGCCAGGCGCTTGTAGAGTGATTCCAGACTGGATTTGAGCTTGTCCTCCGGGCTCATGGTCATCTTCGCCTGAGCGCGGGCGATCGCGGCAGAGACCGGGTCGTCAGCCGGTTTTGTATCGCTGGCTTCAGGCGCCTTCGGTGCGCTGCTGTCTTGCTCCAGGTGTTGCAATTTTTCTTCCGCTTCCCGGACTTTGAGCTCTGCCTGTTTGATGCGCGCTTTCTGCTTCTCACGCTGCTCGTCGGTCACCTCGGCACCGGGCTCGCCCGGCTCCAGAGGGCGCTGGGCTTTTTCCAGGCGGTCCTTGGCCGCGGCCAGGTTGCGTTCCAGCTTGGCCCGCTGCGCCTCGGGGGGTTGTTGCTTGGCCTGAGCCCTGGCCAGTGCATCTGCTACCGGGTCGGCCTTGGCGGCCGGCGCGTCGTCTTTTTGTTCGGCCAACTTGCGCTTGGCTTCCTCGGCGGCCTTTTTGCGAGCCTCGCGTTTCGCGGCCTTTTCGGCCTCCTCTTTGGCGATACGCTCCTGCCGGAACTCAAAGCGGCGACGGGCCCGGTCGGACTTCTCTTTCTCGTGCTGCTGCTGGCGAATCGCCCCTTTTGAGGCGCGGTAGTACTGCACCAGCGGAATATGGCTGGGGCAGACATAGGAACAGGCCCCGCACTCAATGCAGTCAAACAGGCTGTGCGCTTCGAGTTTTTCGTAATCTTCCGCCTGGGCGTACCAGAACAGCTGTTGCGGCAGCAGGCTCGCCGGGCAGGCCTCGGCGCATAGGCCGCAGCGGATGCAGGCCTGCGCTGGTTGAGGTGGCGGCAATTCTTTTTTGGTGGGCGCCAGAATGCAGTTGGTAGTCTTGATCACCGGCACGCTGGGCTCCGGCAGGGCAAACCCCATCATGGGTCCGCCCATCACCAGGCGCGAGGCTTTTTTGGCCTCGAAGCCATGCTGCTCCAGTAGAAAATCAATGGGTGTGCCCAACAGCACTTCGACGTTGCGTTGAGTTTCCAGGGCTTCGCCCACCAGGGTGGTAATGCGGGACACCAGGGGCTCGCCGTAACGCACCGCCCGATAGGCCGCCACGGTGGTGCCCACGTTCTGGCACACTACGCCAATGCTGGCCGGTATCTGGCCGCTGGGGACCTCTTTGCCGGTCAGAATCTGGATCAGTTGTTTTTCGCCACCGGACGGGTACTTGGTCGGGAAAGACACCACCTGCACCGGCGTGCCTTCGGCGGCTTTTTCAAGAGCGGCGATGGCCTTGGGTTTGTTGTCCTCGACACCGATCAGCAGCGCATCCGGGTGATCGAGCAACTTGGCCAGCAGCAGGGTGCCGGCGACAATCTCATCCGCCTTGACCTGCATCAGCATGTCATCGGCGGTGATGTAGGGCTCACACTCGGTGCCGTTAATGATCAGGGTGTGAATTTTGTGGTCCGCGCGCGGGCTCAATTTCACCGAGGTGGGGAAGCCCGCACCGCCCAGACCGGCGACACCGGCGCCGCGAATTTTCCCGAGCAGCTCGCTTTTATCCAGCGCGTCGTAATCGTCGCAGCGCTCCAGCGGGACCCATTCGTCCTTGCCGTCCACGTCGATGACAATGCTCGGGGCCGAGTAGCCGGAAGGGTGGGGAATCAGTCGATCCTCGATGGCACTGATAACGCCGGAGGTGGGCGCGTGTACCCGGGCGCTGAACACGCCTTCGGCCTCCGCGACCAGCTGGCCGCCCAGCACCCGATCGCCGACCTGCACCACCGGTTTGGCGGGCTTGCCAATGTGCTGGTTCAGCGGCAGGGTCAGCACCGGCGGCAGGGGCATTTTGGCCAGGGGCAACTGCAGGGATTGCGCTTTGTTCTCCGGCGGGTGAACGCCACCGGGAATGTCCCACACTTTGATTAAACTACCCATTACGCCGCTTCACCTGTGGTGTCTCGATCAGTGGCAATCAGATTGACCGCCTGCGCTTCGGCCGGAGCCGGTTTCGCCCACTTCCACTCGTTCAGCCCGGTTTCCACCGGGATCATGTCGATGCAGTCCACCGGGCAGGGCTCAACACAGAGGTCGCAGCCGGTGCACTCGTCAGCAATCACCGTATGCATCTGTTTGGCCGCGCCGATAATGGCGTCCACCGGGCAGGCCTGGATGCACTTGGTGCAGCCAATGCACTCGTCTTCCCGGATGTACGCCACTTTTTTCACTTCGGACTCTTCGCCGTGCTCCGCATCCAGGGTAGGGGCTTCCACGTCCAAAAGATCGGCCAGCGAATTGATGGTGGCCTGGCCGCCCGGCGGGCACTTGTTGATGGCATCGCCGTTGGCGATGGCCTGGGCGTAAGGACGGCATCCGGGGTAGCCACACTGACCACATTGGGTCTGGGGCAGAAGGTCATCAATCTGCTGGATGACCGGGTCTTCCTCCAGGCGAAAGCGCACGGCGGCATAGCCCAGAATGGCACCGAAGATCAGCGCCAGGCTACCGAGCGCGATCAGCGCCGAGGTAATCGGATTTTGTACGATCAGATCCAGCATAAGTCGATGCGAGTCAGTCGGTGAACGGTCGGTTTGGCGCTAGACCAAACCACCAAAGCCCATAAAGGCCAGGGACATCAAGCCGGCGGTAATCATGCCGATGGCGGCGCCTTTGAAGGGGGTCGGCACATCGGCGACGGCCAGGCGTTCGCGCATGGCGGAAAACAGAATCAACACCAGGGAGAAACCGAGCGCGGCGCCAAAGCCGAACACGGTGGACTCAAAAAATCCGTGGTCCTTGGTGGTGTTTTGCAGTGCCACCCCGAGTACCGCGCAGTTGGTGGTGATCAGGGGCAGAAAAATACCCAGTACCCGGTACAGCAGGGGGCTGGTTTTTTCGATGAACATTTTGGAAAACTGCACCACCACGGCGATCACCAGAATGAACGAAATGGTGCGCATGAAACCGATGTCCAAGGGCATCAGTATCCAGGTGTTGATCAGGTAGCTGCACACCGAGGCGAGGGTCAACACAAAGGTGGTGGCCCCGGCCATGCCGATGGCGGTTTCCAGTTTGTTGGACACGCCCATAAAGGGGCATAGGCCCAAAAACTGAACCAGTACGAAGTTGTTCACCAAAATGGCGCTCAACAATATGATGGCGAATTCGGTCATGCCTGTCCTTACCTGGGAAGTGAGCCCACTAAGGCGCACATTATCGTTAACCGGCGGGGGCGCTTCAATCTAAAAGCCCCGGCTGGTTAGGCTGTTTCAGCATATGCTTATGCCGCCTTACGGTTACGGCGGATGCGCCCCAAGTAACAGAGCTTGGGTGCATCATCACGACCGGCAGGAGAGGGGTAGATCGTTTGGAGACCCGCCGTGAATACATCCCTGTAGGCTTCGCGTCGGCATCCATGCCTTCGAGAGTCTCCAAACGATCTACCCCTCTCCCGCCTAAGTGCCACAGGTCGCGTAGGGCGGATAAGGCCAAAGGCCGCATCCGCCGTAACCCCACTTACATCACCCGTTGGCCCGGCTTGGCACCACTATGGGGCTCCAAAATATGAATATCTTTGCCCCCGGGCCCAGCCGCCAACACCATGCCCTCACTCATTCCGAACTTCATCTTACGCGGCTTGAGGTTGGCAACCATGATGGTCAGCTTGCCCTGGATATCTTCCGGGGCATAAGCATTCTTGATACCCGCAAACACATTGCGGGTTTCGCCCCCGAGGTCGAGTGTCAAGCGCAGCAGCTTATCGGCGCCCTCGACATGCTCGGCCTTGGCGATCAGGGCCACGCGCAGATCCACCTTGGCAAAGTCGCCAAATTCGATTTCCTCGGCAATCGGCTCGTCGGCTAGAGGGCCGGACGCTTTCTGGGCCGGGGCGGCCTCTTTGCTGGCTTCGACCATGGCGTTTACGTGCTCCTTCTCCACCCGGGTCAGTAGGGGCTTGAATTTCTCGATGCGTTCACCGCCACGGAAACGCAGGGGCTGACTCCAGTCCAACGTCTCGCTCAGGAAGGCTTCGGCCTTCTCCGCCAGCTGTGGCAGTACCGGCTTGAGCCAAGTGACGAGTGCGCGGAAGCAGTTCAGGCCCTGGGTGCAGATGGCCAGCACCTCGGCCTCGGAGCCGTCCTCTTTGGCCAGTTTCCAGGGCTCCTTGGCCGCGATGTACTCGTTGGCGGCGTCCGCCAGGGCCATGATCTCGCGCATGGCCTTGCTGAATTCGCGGTTCTCGTAGTGCTCGGCGATGCTACTTTCGGCATCCACAAACCGCTGCCAGAGCTCGGGCTCGGCGATGTTGTTGGCCAGGGTGCCGTCGCTTTTCTGGACAAACTTGGCGGTACGGCTGGCGATGTTGACCACTTTGCCCACCAGGTCGCTGTTCACCCGCTGGATAAAGTCGTCCAGGTTCAGGTCCAGATCGTCCACGGCACCGGTCAGTTTGGCGGCAAAGTAGTAGCGCAGGTATTCCGGATTCAGATGGTCCAGATAGGTCTGACCATTGATGAAGGTCCCGCGCGACTTGGACATTTTTTTGCCATTGACGGTGACAAAACCGTGCACGCAGATTCTGGTCGGGGTCCGGAAACCCGCCGAGTGCAGCATCGCGGGCCAGAACAGGGCGTGGAAGTTGATGATGTCCTTGCCGATGAAGTGGTACACCTCGGCGTCGGAGTCCGGCTTCCAGTAGTCGTTCCAGTCCTTGCCCTGGGCGTCCAGCAGGTTTTTCAGGCTGGCGATATAGCCGATGGGGGCGTCCAGCCAGACATAGAAGTATTTGCCGGGTTGGCCGGGAATTTCGAAACCGAAGTAGGGGGCATCCCGGGAGATATCCCACTCGTGCAGGTCTGAATCCAGCCACTCGGACACTTTGTTGGCCACTTCGTCCTGCAGGTGGCCCGCGCGGGTCCACTGCTTCAGGAAGTCGGCAAACTCAGGCAGCTTGAAAAAGAAGTGCTCGGACTGCCTGGGTACCGGTGTGGCACCGGACAGCGCGGACACCGGGTCGATCAGGTCCATGGGCGAGTAAGTGGCACCGCAGGCTTCGCAGTTATCGCCGTACTGGTCTGGAGTTTTACATTTCGGGCAGGTGCCTTTGATGTAGCGGTCGGCCAGGAACAGCTCTTTTTCCGGGTCAAACGCCTGGGTAATTTCGCGCCGGGCGATATGGCCATTGGCGTCCAGGCGGGTGTAGATCAGTTCGGCCAGCTCGCGGTTTTCCGCGGAGTGGGTGCTGTAGTAGTTGTCGTGCTGGATCAGAAATCCTTCGGACACGGCTTTATGGGCGGTGTGCATCCGCTCGATGTGCTGCTCGGGGCTCAGGCCCAGTTCTTCTGCCTTGAGGGTGATGGCGGTGCCGTGGGCGTCGTCGGCGCAGAC
>NZ_DFTP01000066.1:0-303 GCF_002381585.1 Marinimicrobium sp. UBA4209 | reverse complement strand
CGCACCCAGATGTCGGTCTGGATCTGTTCCATGAGGTGCCCGAGGTGTAGGTCGCCGTTGGCGTAGGGGAGGGCACTGGTCACGAGGATTTTGCGGGCGGCTTGGCTCATGGTCTCTGCGATCGTCTGATGGTGAAAAAAGGAGGCGCACTATAGCAAATTTTGCCCGTTTCTTCAGGGGGTTAGCCGGAAAAGTTGACCACAACACTTGGTTTTTCCCGTTTCGATGCAATAATGTGGGCACGGAACCCTTTTTATGATGGCTTTGGTGGGTGCTAGACCGACCGGCCGAGACGGGGAAGGG
>NZ_DFTP01000113.1:252-19176 GCF_002381585.1 Marinimicrobium sp. UBA4209 | reverse complement strand
TTTCCAGCAGAACAATAAGTCGGTCATCTGTGCTTCGGTTGGCTGTTTTTCGGTGACGACTTTCAGATCGTCCTGAATGAAGTCCTGGTTATCGGTGTCCTGTACCAGTAAGCCTCCGTTGACGCGCTTGTAGTCCAGTTGTTCAACAGAGTCCGACCACTCACCACATTCCAGTAAGCGAACGTTCTTTTTGCCGGCAACAGCTGCCTTGGCGCTTTCGCTGACGCTCGGAGCGATAATAACTTCCACAAACTGACGCTCAACAATAGCGGTTGCGGTTGCTTCATCCAGCTCGCGGTTAAAAGCAATAATGCCACCAAATGCGGAAGTTGGGTCGGTTTTAAAGGCGCGGTCATAAGCGTCGGAAATAGATTCACCTATTGCAACACCGCAAGGGTTTGCGTGCTTAACAATAACGCAGGCTGGTTCAACAAAGCTTTTTACGCACTCAAGTGCCGCGTCTGTATCGGCAATATTGTTAAAGGACAACGCTTTGCCCTGAATTTGAGTCGCGCTGGAAACTGTCCCTTTTGGTGCATTGCGCTCTGCGTAAAATGCCGCTGCCTGATGTGAGTTCTCGCCGTAGCGTAGGTCCTGCTTTTTTGATACCTGCAGGTTCAACGTGCGCGCAAAATCGTTTTCGCTCAGCTGCTTGCCGAGGTAATTTGCAATCATGCCATCATATTGAGCGGTGTGCTCAAATGCTGCTACTGCTAAGTCAAAGCGAGTGCTGTGGCTGACCCCATTTTGCTCATTGAGCTCAGCGAGCACGCGCTGGTAGTCACTGGCATTCACAACAATAGTCACGTCTTTGTGGTTTTTCGCTGCTGCACGAACCATAGTTGGACCGCCAATATCAATATTCTCAATAGCGTCTTCCAGAGAGCAACCTTCTTTGGCAACCGTTTCAGCAAAGGGATACAGGTTCACGACAACCATATCGATAGGCGCGATGTTTTGCTCCTGCATAACACCCTGGTCGACATCGCGGCGACCTAAAATACCGCCATGAACCTTAGGGTGCAGTGTCTTTACCCGCCCGCCCATAATCTCTTCCTGACCGGTATGTTCAGAAACATCAATAACGGCAATGCCTGAGTCACGGAGTAGTTTAGCTGTACCGCCAGTAGAGAGAATTTCAATGTTCTTTTGAGCCAAAGCTTGAGCGAATTCAACAATACCGGTTTTATCAGAAACACTGATTAAAGCGCGTTGGATTGGACGGGTTTCCATTGTTTTGCCTTTCTATACTGAGTTAACTTACGGGGAGGTTAATAAAAAAAGGGCGCCAAAAGGCGCCCAAAAAACTTCTTAATTCATGCCGTATTTTTTCAGCTTCTTGCGTAAGGTGCCGCGGTTAATGCCTAACATGGTTGCGGCGCGGGTTTGATTACCCCGGGTGTAAGTCATGACTTCTTCCAGTAACGGTGCTTCTACTTCAGATAGCACCAACTCGTAAAGTTCTTCAGGATCCTGACCATCAAGCTGACGCAGAAAACTGTTCAATGCTTGTTTTACGGAATCACGCAATGGCTTTGGCTGTGCGTTATTGCCGATAGTGGTTAGGGGAGATACGTTCTCACGACTAGGGTTTTGATCAAACATAATGCGCTTATCTCTTCTCTACAGTGACAAAATAATCTTCAAGTGCCTTAAGTTGCTCGCTGGCATCCTCAAGACGATTAAATGTTTGCCTGAATTCATCATTGCTGGCTTGTTCTTTTAAATACCAACCAACGTGTTTTCGGGCGATTCTGACACCCTGGTAACTGCCGTAAAATTCGTGCAGTTTGCCAACGTGATGAATAACGGTCTCAGCCACTTCGGTTAAGGACGGCGGGCTTAGCTCCTGTCCTGTTTCAAGAAAATGAGCAATTTCTCTAAACAGCCAGGGGTTACCCTGCGCGCCGCGACCAATCATAATGGCGTCGGCTCCGGTGTACTCTAAAACCTGTTGAGCCTGCAGTGGTGTACGGATATCGCCGTTAGCCACTACTGGGATAGAAACAGCCTTCTTAATTGCCTTAATGGTGTCGTATTCGGCAATGCCTTTGTACATGCAGGCACGAGTACGACCATGAATGGCAAGAGACTGAATACCGCAACGTTCTGCCAGCTGCGCTATATCAATACCGTTTCTGTGTTCAGGATCCCAACCGGTTCTGGTTTTCAGTGTTACCGGAACCTCAACAGCTGCAACCACAGCTGTTAATATCTCTTCTACTAACCCGGGATGCTGCATGAGCGCCGAGCCAGCCATCTTCTTATTTACCTTTTTCGCCGGGCAGCCCATATTTATGTCAATAATCTGCGCACCCATACTCACATTCACGCGCGCTGCTTCGGCCATTAATGCCGGTTCCGAGCCCGCTATCTGCACAGCACGAATGCCCAGCTCTCCCGAATGATCCATGCGTTGCCTGGATTTATCGGTCTGCCATACCTTAGGGTTACTGGACAGCATCTCTGATACTGTAAGCCCGGCCCCCGTGCTGTAACACAGCTGACGGAACGGCTGATCAGTAACTCCAGCCATGGGAGCTAATATGACCTGATTGTCGAGTTGATATGGACCAATCCGCATCGGTTAAAAACTACTCAGCGAAAGGGTGAGGAATTTTAGGGAATTTGCGCAATAAAGAAAAGGCTATTTATTACGCAATTTGAGTCTTTTTTTCATTTTTTACTATTGACAAAGCGTACGCTTGTTAACCAACGCGGGTACCGCTGAGCATTGCCCAGTCGCCGTCTATAGTCGGGGTATCGAATTTTATGTGCGGTTGGTAAGCCTCAATAACCCCTTCTATTTGCCGTTCCAGTATACCGGATAAAACCAGTTGTCCGCCGGGGGAAACGAAGCCGAGTATGGTATCGGCTAGCTCTCGTAAAGGGCCGGCGAGGACATTGGCAAGTACCAAGTCCACCTGGGTTTCAGGTTGTTGGCTGGGTAGATAAAGGCTAAATTTATCGCCCACCTTATTGCGCTCAGCGTTATCTTTGGTCGCAATCAGCGCCTGTTGGTCAATATCAATGCCAACTACGTGTTCTGCTTTAAATAGTAATGCGGCAATGCCTAATATCCCTGAGCCACAACCGAAATCCACCACGGTTTTGCCGGTTGGTGGGTTGGCGTCTATCCAGCGCAGACACATAGCGGTTGTTGGGTGTGTTCCGGTACCAAAAGCCATGCCAGGGTCGAGCAAAATATTAACGGCTTCAGGTTTTGGTATCTCCCGCCAGCTGGGGCAAATCCATAAATTCTCGCCAAACTGAATAGGGTGGAAGTTATCCATCCATTCGCGTTCCCAGTCTTTGTCTTCCAGTGCATCGACTTTGTACTGCAAATCGCTGCCGAAAATGTTGGACTGTTTCAGGTTGGCAATAATGGCTTTGATGTCCGCGTCGGCGTCAAATAAGCCCGTGGCTAGAGTGTGTTCCCACAATATAACGTCGCCGGGGCGGGGTTCAAAAATGGGCGTGTCGGCGCCGTCTCGGTAAGTTACCGCCTGAGCGCCGTTAGCCATGAGCATGTCACCCACTTGGGGCGCATGCTCTTCACTACAGGAAAGGGTGAGTTGTATCCAGGGCATTAATTAATGCCCGCCTATACCAAGTTTTTTCTCAAGGTAGTGAATGTTGGTACCACCGTGCTGGAAGTTTTCATCTGCCATAATTGATTTTTGCAGAGGAATATTGGTTTTAATGTCTTCGATGATCAATTCATTTAAAGCATTACGCATACGGGCAATAGCAATATCACGGTTTTCGCCGTAAGTAATCAGCTTGCCTATCATCGAGTCATAGTTCGGCGGAACTTTGTAATCCGCGTAAACGTGTGAGTCCCAACGCACACCAAAGCCACCCGGAGAGTGGAAACGGGTGATAGTGCCCGGTGACGGTGTAAAGGTTTCAGGGTCTTCGGCGTTAATCCGACATTCAATGGCATGACCACGAATGACAACATCTTCCTGGCTGACCGAAAGCTGACGACCGGCTGCAATGCGCAACTGCTCTTTAATCAAGTCGATACCTGTGACCATCTCGGTAACCGGATGCTCAACCTGAATACGGGTGTTCATTTCAATGAAATAGAATTCACCATTTTCGTACAAGAATTCAAATGTACCAGCGCCACGGTAGCCAAGCTCTACACAAGCTTTGGCACAACGCTCACCAATAAATTTACGCATTTCAGGGGTGATACCCGGCGCAGGTGCCTCTTCAACCACTTTCTGGTGACGACGCTGCATCGAGCAGTCACGTTCACCTAAATGAATGGCATTGCCTTGTCCATCGGCCAGAACCTGAATTTCCACATGGCGAGGGTTTTCAAGGAATTTTTCCATATAGACAACAGGGTTACCGAAGGCTGCGCGAGCTTCGTTCTGAGTCATAGTGATAGAGCTGAGCAATTCGCTCTCCTCGCGTACAACCCGCATACCACGACCACCGCCGCCGCCTGCTGCTTTAATAATAATGGGGTAACCAATGCGCTTAGCAAGCTTCTTATTACGTTCGTCGTCGTCATCCAGAGGGCCATCCGACCCCGGAACGCAAGGAACGCCGGTTTTCTTCATTGCCTTAATGGCTGATACTTTGTCGCCCATAAGACGGATAAGATCCGGCGTTGGTCCAACAAAAATGAAGCCAGATTGTTCAACTTGTTCAGCAAAATCGGCGTTTTCGGCCAGAAAGCCGTAGCCGGGGTGTACCGCTACCGAGTCGGTCACTTCCATCGCACTGATGATGGCCGGGATGTTCAGGTAGCTCTGGGGCGACGGGTTGGGCCCGATGCATACCGACTCGTCCGCCAGGCGAACGTGCTTCAGGTCGCGGTCGATGACAGAGTGAACCGCGACGGTTTTAATGCCCATCTCTTTACAGGCGCGCAGAATGCGCAGGGCAATCTCGCCGCGGTTGGCGATCAAAACTTTATCAAACATAAACCAAATCCTCGGTGCTGGATTTATACAATCGTGACCAGGGGTTGGTCGAATTCAACCGGCTCGCCGTCGTCGACCAGAATGGCTTCGACCACGCCGGCTTTGTCCGCTTCGATTTGGTTCATCATCTTCATGGCCTCAACGATGCAGATCACATCGCCGACCTTAACGTGCTGGCCCACTTCCACAAACGCCGGGGAGCCGGGGCTCGGGGAGCGGTAGAAGGTGCCTACCATGGGTGATTTCACCACGTGGCCGTTGTGCTGCGCGGCGGGGGCTGCCTCGCTGCTGTCGGCGGCCGGAGCCGGTGCGGCGGGGGCGGCGGCCGGTGCTTGCGCGGGCGCCTGGGCCGGTGCGGCGGTGAAGTATTGAGCGTTCGGGTTATTGCGGCTGATGCGGACGGATTCCTCGCCCTCTTTGATTTCCAGCTCGCCGATGTCGGATTCTTCCAGCAGCTCAATCAGTTTTTTAATTTTGCGAATATCCATTGGGGCCTCTCTTTAAAGCAACGGATGAATGATGAATTGATCCCGGCGCACCGGGTTCGATGTCAGGGTGTAGATACTTCTATTCGGATGTCGATGCCTTGCCTGTCTGCGCGGCGCGCTCCAGGTGGCGCAGTGCCGCGGTCAGGGCCAGCTCATAGCTCTGGGCGCCGAAACCACAGATGACGCCCTGGGCGACATCGGAAAAATACGAGTGTTGGCGGAACGGCTCGCGGGCGTGCACATTGGACAGGTGCACTTCGATAAAAGGAATGGCAACGCCCAGCAGTGCATCGCGCAGGGCGACGCTGGTGTGGGTGAACGCAGCAGGGTTGATGACAATAAAGTCCACCCCTTCCTGGCGCGCATCGTGAATGCGTTCAACGAGTTCGTATTCCGCATTGCTCTGCAGGGTCAACACATGGTGGCCAGCGGCGTGGCCCTGTTCGGTCAAGGTCCGGTTTATGGTGTCCAGGGTCTGGGCACCATAAATGCCGGGCTCGCGTTGTCCCAGCAGATTCAGGTTGGGGCCATGTAGAACCAGAATGGTTGCCATGAAAAATCCTGTGTGACCGTGGTTTTCTTGACCGGGTGTTGTGTTAACGCGCGAAAATCGGCGTTTGCACGTTATGGGGGCGAGTTTGCCGCAAAAAAGCAACAGTGTCCACGGTCTATTCGGGTTTTTGCTAAATTGTCCTCAAATGGCGACAAGATGCCAGACGTTCGGTCTGTTGTGGCGCATAAAGCCGTGTTTGAGTGGGTTGGCAAAACCCGTTAACAGTCATTTTGAGCGACAAACCCGGCGCAATACAGGCAAGATAACAGAGGATGGCAAAAAGTCGGCAATATTGCTGCTAACGTCGTCAATTTTGGCTCAATTGTGTTTCCGTGCCATCCCCGAGTCGCTCTAGCAGGGCTTTTTTGCGAAGAATTTGCGGTAACACGATGCCTGGGCCCTGATGGTCGGCGGGAAACCAGAGGTAGAGCGGCACCCCGCTGCGGTTGTACGCCTCCAGCAGCTGGGTGATGGCTGGGTCGCGGTGGGTCCAGTCTCCTTTGAGGGTCGCTACGCCGTGGGCGTCGAAAGCGCGTTCAACGTCGTCAGTACTCAGGGTCACGCGCTCGTTGGCCAGGCAGGTCAGGCACCAGTCGGCGGTCAGATTGATAAATACCGGAGTTCCTTCGCGGCGCAGGGTGTCCAGGCGGGCGGCGGAGTAGGGCTCCCAGCGGGAGTCCTCGACTGGGGCGTTCAGCGTTTGCCAGGGCAGAGCCAGGGCGGCGACCCAGGCGAGTAATACCAGCGCCTTCTGGCTGAATCGGGCCGGAGTCGAACGGGGCTGCCGGGTCAGTAACCATCCCGCGAAGGCAATCGCGACGGCCCCCACGCCAACCGCTGCCACGGCATTGGGCCCGGCCTGGCGCCCGAGCACCCAAATCAGCCAGATGGCGGTCAGGTATAAAGGAAAGGCCAGAAACTGCTTCAGGCTGTCCATCCAGGGGCCGGGTTTTGGCAGATGGTTCACCAGCGATGGCAGGTAGCACAGCGCTAGCAGTGGCAACGCCATCCCCAGACCCAGCGCCACAAACACGCTCAGGCTCACCAGCGTGGGCTGGGTCAGGGCAAAGCCAAGCGCCGCACCCATAAAGGGGGCGGTGCAAGGACTGGCGACAATAGCAGCGAGCACGCCGGTAAAGAAGGAGCCGCTCAGGCCGCCACTCTGGGTCAGCTTCTGTCCTACCCCCATCCAGCGCGTGCCAATGGTCAGCAGGCCGGACAGGCTCAGCCCGAGAATAAAAAACAAGTACACCAGTGCGGCAATGAGCAGGGGAGACTGTAACTGGAAGCCCCAGCCAATCGCCTCTCCACCGGCGCGTGCGGCCAACAGTACGCCGGCAAAGGCGACAAAGCTGACCACAATGCCCGCGGTGTAAGCCCAGCCGTGGAGCGGCAACCGCTGGCGGTCGGCTCGAGCCAGGCTCATGACCTTGATCGACAGCACGGGGAAGACACAGGGCATCAGGTTCAGAATGATGCCACCGAGCAGTGCCAACACCAGAATATAAGGGAGCCAAGTGGTCGTGGCCTCGGAGGTGGCGCCGCCGTCGTCGGTATTTGCGGGTGTGTTTGCGGGAGGCGCAGAGGCGATGCTGGCGCTCTGGTTGGCGGGGTCCACCTTGACGTAATCAACATGGGGCGGATAGCACAGCCCCGCGTCCGCGCACCCCTGAGACTCTACTCGCAGGGTGAAGGGCTGGGCGTTGTCGGCCACGGCAAGGCGGACAGTGGCGCTGCCGTAATAGACCGCCATGTCCTTTTCAAAGTACTCGTCGTACTTGTCGACCGTGTTGTCGCTGAATCGGGGGGCAAACGCCTCCGGCTCGGGATCGGCGCTCAACCGGAACCGCTCTTGATACAGGTAGTAGTCCGGGGCCACTTCCCAGTGAAGTACCAGCTCGCCATCGTACAGCCGGGTTTCCAGTTGAAATGCCTCGGTGACCGGCAGAAAGTCATCACCGCCCCCCAGTAGGCTCGAATTCTGGGATTGGCCGCTTAGTAGGTCCTGAGCGGCGGCGCCTTGGCTGAAAACGCAGAGTAGGGTGCTCCAGAGTAGCAGACGCCAGAATGACAGGAAATTGTGTCGGGATGGCGATAATTGCAGGGTCAACATAGGTCGTTCTATTCCGTGTTGGGTGACGTTTTCTGCGGCGAGAGGGTATCATGGCCGCTAAATGCCAAAGCAGTCTCATTTCTCGGACTGCGGCAAACCACAATAATTCGGATCAATCCGGGGCGCTAGTGTACCGGACTTGGACCGCAAAAACTGCCAACTGGCTCTCCTGGAGTCGCTGTGAGTAAGGTTATCGTCATGCATGAGTTGGGTCATCCCGCAACCGATCGGACGAGATCCCGAGGGTGGATGCTGGGCGGTATGCTGGGGCTTGCCCTGTTGGTCGGGTGCAGCAGCCCCGCGCCGACACCCTCTTCGACACAGGCATCGCCGCCGGCGGTTGATACCATGCCCGAGCCCGAGCCGGCGCTGACGCGAGAGCAGCGGCTTGAGCGCTGGCTGGAGGAGGGCGATCGGGCCCTGTCTGCCGATCGATTGCTGTCACCGTTGGGCGACAATGCCCATGATCGCTATCGGGCGGTGCTGATTTATGACCCCGATAACACCCGCGCCATTTCCGGGCTCCAGGCCATTGCCTTGCGCTATCTCGATCTGGCCCGCTCCGCCGCCGCGCGTAGCGCGCTCTCTCAGGCCCAGGGCTATCTGGACCTGGCAGCGTCCGTGGATCCGGGGAATCCGCTGGTGGCCGAGTTCAGCGAGAAGGTCAGCGACCAGCGGGCGCGTTTGCAAAGTGCCTCCCCCCTGACTCAGGATGGGCAAGTGGTACAGCTCAATGGAGAGCTGCTTCGTCAGCGGGCAGACGAGCTGGTGGTTGATCTGCAACAGCTGGCCCGGCGCGTAAAAGACACCGGTGAGTTTCTGCTGATCGTGGCGCGCACGGACGCCGAGGGCCGGTGGATTTATCAGCAAATGCGTGATGGCACACCCAATTATTTGTTGCGCGGAGATATTCACCTGGGGTCGCCCCCGCGAATCGAACTACAGCCGCCGTTGTAACCGGGTTGTGCGGCGGCACAATCAATGCTCTGGAGAAACCTGTCATGTTGCGAGCCATACTTTTTATACTGGCGTTGGGGGTAGCGCCGGTCTGGGCGGAGGCGCCCACCGTCACCGTTACCGACGCAACCGTGCGTGTGCCCTTGCCGGGTAAAGATCTCACCTCGGCCTACTTTCTACTGCATAACATGGGTGAGGAGGCGCGGTCGTTGGTGGCGGTGTCCGCCGAGTTCGCCGAGCGGGCGGAGCTGCACGAGCACCGCACGGAGGATGGCATGATGCGCATGCGTCAGGTGGATGCGGTGGAGATTCCCCCCGGCGAGAAGGTGCGCTTTGCCTCGGGGGGCTACCACGTAATGCTCTTTGGGCTTGAGCGACGCCCCCGCACCGGAGATCCGCTACAATTGATATTGACGTTTGATGATGGCAGTGAGCAGACCGTGAAGGCCTATGCGGTCAGCGTGTTTGACCGGCCCCATCACGACCACTAACGCATTTCACCGATCAGGAAGTCGCTATGCCCATGTCCAAAGCCAAGCAGTTCTGGGTTCACCTGCAGCGCAAGCTTCGGGACACCTTTGCCGATACCCGTGACGATGTCTCCCGATTGGGAATGCGGGTGAAAATCGGTATAGCCGTATTGGGTCTCTACTTGTTGTTGGCGCTGGTAGTGGGCATTTACTGGAGCATGACCCCCGGTTTCTTCACCGTGGAAGACTATGTGACGACGCAGGTGGAGGAGCGCGGCGGGACCCGTGAGCGCGGCGCTGTTATGACCTCGGCGCTGATTGGCGTGGCGGAAACCCTGCTGGAAAAACCCGGCGGCTACCTGACCAATGACATCACGCCGCCCGGCCTCTGGCTGGATAACATGCCAAGCTGGGAGTACGGCGTGGTCATTCAGGTGCGCGACGCCAGCAAAGCCATGCGTGAAGCGTTCAGCCGCTCCCAGTCTCAATCCCGCGAGGATCAGGACCTGGCCCTGGCCGAGTCCCGCTTCAACTTCAATACTGACAGTTGGATCATGCCGGCCACCGAGGGACAGTATCGCGAAGGCATTCAGTACACCCGTCGCTACCTTGATCGATTGACCGGCATCAGTGAACAGAATGCCGAGTTCTACACCCGCGCCGATAATCTTCGCTATTGGTTGAGCACTGTGGAAACCCGCCTGGGCAGCCTGTCGCAGCGCCTCAGCGCCAGCGTCGGTCAGCGTCGACTGAATACGGACTTGCCGGTAAGCATGGGTGAACCTCGGGAAGTGGCCCCGGGAGAGGTGATCGTCAAGACGCCCTGGACCGAGCTGGATAATGTCTATTACGAAGCCCGAGGCTCGGCCTGGGCCCTGATCCATCTACTGAAGGCGGCGGAAATCGAATTCGCCGACGTGCTCGATGACAAAAATGCCCGGGTCAGCCTGGGGCAGATCATTCGTGAGCTGGAAGCCACCCAGCGCTCGCTGATGAGCCCGATGATCCTTAACGGCAGCGGTTTCGGTCCGCTGGCCAACCACTCTCTGGTAATGGCCTCCTATATCTCCCGCGCCAATGCGGCGTTGATTGATTTGCGGAGTTTGTTGGATCGGGGGTGATTCTATCCGATCAAGAATTGGCGTCATTTTTGATTCAGCGCAAAGGTAGTCTTAATACAGGAGATAAATCCCGTTTACTGGGTTGCGAAAACACCACCGTCGACAACACTTAATAGATCTCGAATCGGGTTGTAAGGATTCAGACTTCGTTCGATGTCGGTTAGAGGTGGTCACCATGAAATACTCAATACTCTTTGCGTTCGTGTTTTTTCTGACGGCGTGCAGTCAGGGACCGGAATCGCCCCGGGGGTTCAGTCTGCCCGAAGGGGATCTTGAGCGGGGCGAGCAGGTGTTTGTCCAGTATGATTGTCTGTCCTGCCATCGGCTGCAGGGCTATGATGCAGTGGTGACGGAACGCGAACTGGACACGCCGATCATTCTCGGTGGCACCGTCACCAAGGTCAAAACCTACGCCGAACTTCTGACTTCCGTCATCAATCCCTCCCATCGGCTGGCCAGCGGCTATCAGGATGAGCAGATCACAGATGACGCCGGGCAGTCATTGATGCGCAACTACAACGATGTCATGACCGTCAGTGAGCTGATTGATCTGGTGGCGTTTCTGGAGTCGTATTACGAGCTCAACCCCTACGCGCAGAGTCACTACCACATGTACTACCCCTGACAGGGGCGTCCCGGCTTGTCATATGCCAGATGGGGCGCTAGCATTGACGGTCCTTTCGCAATGCAAGAGCCCACAATGGAAGAGACCCTGGAACGACTGAGGGCGGCGCACCAGCCGGTGCCGGTACCCCTGGAGCTGCCCAGTCACGAAGACCTGGTGGATGTGGAGGAGGAGGTGCTTCTGCCTATCCCGCGGGAGATGCGCCGTTTCCTGCTTCTGGCCAGCGACGTGGTGACCGGTTCGTTGGAGCCTGTGACCGCTGCTGACCCTCATGCCCATACCTACCTGCCGGAGGTGGCGGCGGTGGCCTGGTCGATGGGCCTGCCCCGTTACCTGTTGCCGCTGTGTGAGACCAATGGCAACTATTACTGCGTTGAGCCCGAGGGTGAAGTCCTGTTCTGGCGCGATGGCGATCTGAGCGATGAGAGCTGGGATGATGTCTGGCGCTGGATTGATGAGGTCTGGCTCGAGAGCTGAAAGCAGGGCATTAAAAAAGGGAGCAGGTGCTCCCTTTTTTAATGCCGGGTTTAATACCGGTGTGGGCGGGTCAGTGGGCGCTGGGGCCGCTTGAGCCCTGAGGGAAGCGGATGCTTTCCACCAGATCCTGGACATGCGGCGGCGCATCCGGGGTAAAGTGGCGTACGGTCAGAGCCACGGCCAGATTCAGCAGCATGCCGACAAACCCGATGCCCTCCGGTGAGATACCCAGCAGCCAGTATTCGGCGGTATTGGGCAGCAAGGGTTCGAAGAATACCCCCTTGAATACCAGGATATAGCTGGCGGTGAACACCAGCCCGGTGAGCATGCCCGCGACGGCGCCCCACTGGTTCATGGGTTTGAAGAAAATCCCCATGATGATCGCCGGGAAGAAGCTCGCCGCCGCCAGGCCAAAGGCGAAGGCGACCACCTCGGCGACAAAGCCCGGCGGATTGATGCCCAGGTAGCCCGCCACCCCGATTGCCCCGGCGGCGGCCAGGCGCGCCGCCATCAGCTCCTGCTTCTCGGTGATCCGGGGCATGAGGTTGCGTTTGAGCAAATCGTGGGAGATTGAGGTGGAAATCACCAGTAACAGCCCGGCGGCGGTCGACAGCGCGGCGGCCAGGCCACCGGCGGCCACCAGGGCGATCACCCAGTTGGGCAGCTCGGCGATTTCCGGGTTGGCCAGTACCAGAATATCCGGGTCGATGGTCATTTCATTGCGGCTGTCATTGCTGTAAAACAGCCGCCCATCGCCGTTTTCATCCTGCCACTGGATCAGCCCCGTGGTTTCCCAGGTGTCCACCCAGGAGGGCATGTTTTCCCGGGCTACCCCCTGGCCCTCGGGGCCATTGATGGTCTCGATCATGTTGGTGCGTGCAAAGGCGCCCACGGCCGGGGCGGTGGTGTAGAGCACGGCGATAAACAGCAGGGCCCAGCCGGCGCTCTTGCGGGCGTCGCGCACTTTGGGGACGGTGAAAAAGCGCACGATGACGTGGGGCAGGCCCGCCGTGCCCACCATCAGCGCGGCGGTAATGCAGAACATGTCGATGGTGGACTTTTTCCCCTCGGTGAAGGCGGTAAAGCCGAGCTCCCGGGATAACCCGTCGAGCTTGTCGAGCAGGTGGGTGCCCGAGCCGTCGGCCAGGGTATCGCCAAAGCCCAGCTGTGGAATCGGGTTGCCGGTGATCATCAGGCTGATGTAAATCGCCGGTACCGTGTAGGCAAAAATCATCACGCAGTACTGGGCCACCTGGGTGTAGGTAATGCCCTTCATACCGCCGAGCACCGCGTAAAAGAACACCACGCCCATACCGATCAGCACGCCGGTGGTCACATCCACTTCCAGAAAGCGGGAGAACACCACCCCGACCCCGCGCATCTGTCCGGCCACATAGGTGAACGACACAAAAATGGCGCACACCACGGCAACGGTGCGGGCCATCTGGGAGTAGTAGCGATCGCCAATGAAATCCGGCACGGTGAACTTGCCAAATTTGCGCAGGTAGGGGGCCAGGCATAAGGCGAGCAGCACATAACCGCCGGTCCAGCCCATGAGGTAGACGCTACCGTCATAACCGAGAAAGGCGATCAGGCCGGCCATGGAAATGAAGGATGCGGCGGACATCCAGTCGGCGGCCGTGGCCATGCCATTAGCCACGGGATGGACGCCACCGCCAGCAATGTAGAAGTCCCCAGTGCTGCCGGCCCGGGACCAGACCGCGATGCCAATATAGAGCGCGAAGGTGGCGCCAACCACCAGGTAGATGAGCGTTTGGGCTTCCATGAACTACTCCTCGTCTTCCCGGACACCAAAGCGGCGGTCCAGCTGATTCATCTTGTACACGTAGACAAAAATCAGGACCAGAAAGGTGTAGATGGAACCCTGCTGGGCAAACCAGAAGCCCAGTTTGAAGCCACCCATGCGAAATTGATTGAGCCAGTCCACCAGCAGGATGCCCGCACCAAACGAGACAATGAACCAGATGCTGAGCAGCACCGCCAGCAACTTGATATTCGCCCGCCAATACTCTCTGGCGGCTTCCTTGGACGCAAAAGCCATAGTAGAACTCCGGTTATTATGCTTATCGGTAAGTCTTCAAGTGAAAAGGAAAATAAGGGGTCTGTCAATTCCCGATATCGGTAACCTCAAAGCGCAGCACGCCAATCATCTGGCGCGCTTCAGTCACCACCTGGACTTGCCAATGGCCCACCGCCTGTTTCGGGAAGTGCTGCTTGTGGGTCCAGGCCCGGTATCCCTCTTTGCGCCCGCCCTGAATATCCAGGGCAATGGTGTCGACGATTTCGCCGTTCAGGCGCCAGACATGGTAAATCCGCTCGTTCAGCCCGCGCGGCGCGCGGATCGCCGTGTAGGCATAGAGCCCTTCCTGGTGTAGCTTGGTTTCGCTCAGTTGCGTCAGGCGGTTTCCCGGTGCTTTGTCCTGAATATCGATATCGGTGCTCACCGCCACCTGAGTCAGCCAGAGGGTGGCCGGGGGCACCCAGAGGCGTCCGTACCAGCCCGCGAGGCCGAGGGCGGCAACCACCCCGATCAGGGCCAGGCTGCGCCACCAGCGCCGGGGCGGCAGCGCACTGATGACACTGGGAATGGCCAGCAGCACGGCGATGCCGAGCGCCAGAGGGTAGCTCTGGGCGGTACTCAGATGCAGGATGATCGGCAGTGCGGTGAGCATGACCGCGAACAAGGCCAGGGCGTGAAAGCCGAGAAACAGCCAGCGTCGCTTGGCCAGATGGTTGTAATAGAGCGGGTCAATGACCGAGACCAGCGCTGCGGCGCACAGCAGCCCCATAAACAGCGTCTGCCCGCTGTTCCAGGTGACCGTGAAAAAGAAAAACGGCAGGACGAAAAACAGACTCTCCTGGTGCACCATCTGGGTGATGAAGTGCAGAGCGGGGCGTGGGACTTTCAGCTTCAGCAGGCGCAGCGCGTTGCGCCGCAGGGTGTTCTCGAACATCAGCCAGAGCCAGCTGGCCATCATCAACACCGCGACCACCTGGGCGAGTGCGGGTTTGCGCTCGACCAGAACGAAGCTGCCAAGGCCGAACAGAAAACCCGCCAGCGCCAGCACTTTGGGGTAGCGCTTGAAGGTGGCAATCAGCCTGTTCAGCGCCCGGCGAGACCAGGCAGGGCGTTCAATGGTCTGTGCGGGTGTTTCGCCGGGTTGTTCCATAAGTATCCGATGGGACCGCTAACGTCTGGGTGAGACGGAGATCAGTGCGGCTGGAATCGTGTCAGCAGTTGGGTGTATTCCGGATCGGGGACACCCCCCAGGGTCAACCATTCCAGCAGCAGTGATTCCGCTGTGTCAGACCGTTGACCCAGGCCCTGCTGTAATTGTTCCATCTGATAGGCCATTCGGCGCGCCTTGTCGGACTCGGGGGATTCCTGACCGGTCGCGATTTCCTTGCGGATACACAGCAGACGCAGGGCCTCCAGGTTCTCCGTCTGGACCGCGGATGTCAGGCTGGCCGCCCGTTCCAGGCGTTGATTCAAAATGGCCTGGCTGTCGCCGGGCCAGTACTCCACGGCCTCCAGCGCGATGCTCGCCTCTTCCTGGGCTGCGGTGGTATCGCCGCCTTCAAGGCTGGCCAATTCAAGCGCGCGCACCGCTTCGGCGGCGTTGAACAGCTGCTGGCGCTGGCGTTCTTTAGCCTGGCGGCGAGCGTTTTTGTGCTGCTCATCCAGGGCTTTGAGCGTCTGGTAGAAGGCGTCATTGAGGGGCTGCGCCTGCTGGCGGGGAAGCTCTTTCAGAGCCTGGAACTGGCTCTTGAGTTCATCGATCCGCGCCCGCTGTGCCCCGGGGGTATCCAGTGGTTGCTGTTGCAGCGTCTTGAGTGCCTTGATCAGGGACTCCGCTTCCTCGGCCTGGGCCTGGCGCGCCTGATCGGCCGCCTCAAACTGGGCTTGGCGGCGGGCGAAAATGGCGTCGCAGTGTTCGCGGAACTGCTTCCACAGGGCCTGATCTTCTCGGGGGCGGCACTGGCCGACCTGTTTCCACTGGACCTGAAGGTCTTTGGCGCCTTCAATGGCCTGATGCAGATCGCTCTGCTCGCGCAATTGCTCGGCCCGTTGTACCAGTAATTCTTTTTCAGCCCGGTGCGCATCGTAGGCTTCCCCCAGCTTGGCGTGCAGTTGATCCATCAGAGGCTCAAACCGCTCTTCCTGGGCTTTGACCGCCTGGCGCGGCACCGGCCAGGCATCGCGCCACTCGCGCCGTGCCTGCTTGAGGGTGTGCTCGACGTCTTTCCACACTGGGCTGTCCCAGTGATAGCCGTTCAGGTAGAGCTGCACCTGCTCGATCAATTCCTCCCGCTTGGCCTGGTTGGCTTCGCGCTCTCTGGCCTGGGCTTCGAAGAACTCCTTGCAGGGCTCGAAGGCGCGATGCGAGGCCTCCTGAAACTGGTGCCACAGGTCCTCGTCGTGATGGGGCACGCCCTTGCTGACTTCCCGCCAGTCATCCTGGAGGTGATGAATCTTGCGGGCCAGCTCTTCCGGGTTCATGGTGCTGTGTTCCAGGGCCTGCATGGAACGAATGAGTGCTTCTTTCTTGGGGGTGACCGTAAATTCATGCCAGTCGCTCAGGCGTTCAATCGCCTGATCCAGCTCTTCCAGCTTGCTCGCCAGGTGGGCCGGAATGTGCTCCAGGGTTTCCCGCTTCTCCTGGCTGGCGCGATGTAAACCCCGCGCCCGCCGTACCTGGCCGCGCTGCGCGGCACTCAGCCCCTGGCGCACCAGGCCTTCGACCTCACGAATGTGCTTGCGCTGGGATTGCTCTTTGGCCTTTTCCTGTTGCTCCAGCGCATTCAGGGCGTTTATCGCGTCCTGAACGGGGGCGGGGCGATCGTTCTCCGGCCACTGGCGGGCGGTTTTCACCAGTTGTTTGAGGACCTTGCGGGCCTGCGCGCTCTGCTCCGGCTGATTCAGTTGGGGTGTCCACTGCTCCAGAGGGCCGTGCTCGCGCAGAAGCGCCAACAGCTCGTTCAACTGGTGAATCTGGCGCTCCAACGATTCGCGCTCGCGCTTGGGTAAGGCATCGGTTTCCAGGGCTTTCAGCGATTCGCCGGCGCTATTGAGCTGTTCGGGCCACTGGTCACCGAGCAGTGTCTCCCCGTCAGCGCTGTACAGTTCGCTACCGAACTGCTTGAGTTGGGTGTGAAGCTCGGTCAGTCGGTTTTGCGCCTCGCTCTGGCGGGCCTGCTCGGCTTCTTCCCGAGCCGCCAGTTGTGCCTCCAGCTCGGCCCGTTCGGTCTGTTTGTCGCGATACTGATCCAGTGCCTGCTGGTAGCGTTGGGCGAGTTCCTGCGGTGGGGTAATGGGCAGGGCGGTCCAGTCCTGGTGCAGCTTGTCGAGCTTGGCGTCGAACAGCGGGTCCTGTTCGCTGCGCAGCAGTTGCTCGAGTTTCTCACAGATCACCAGCGCGTGGGCTTCGGCCTCGGCACGCCGGGCGTCCTCCGCCTTGAAGGCCTCCAGACGCTGTTTGGCGAGCTTGTATACGGTTTTGTCCCGACCCTGGGCGGCTTTGTGCAGTTTTTCCAGCTCCGGGCGGGTGGTGATTTTCTCGGCCGCCGCCCGACGGATCTGGATGCTGGCCCCGTTCACCGCCAGCTCCAGCAGCAGTTCGGGCTCGTTGATCTGTTCGAGTACTGCCTGGCCGGCCCGGGACGAGTAGCTGCTCAGGGCCAGTAACTGGGCTTCATCGGACACCGCTTTGGACAGTTCTTCCAGACTCAGGTGCTCTTCTTCCAGTAATTGGCCGATGCGCTTGCGCGCGGCCTGCTGAAGGCGGCCATTGCCATCACCGAGCGAGAGGTTGAGCAGGGTCTGGTTGTAGCTCAGGTGGTTCAGGGCCGCCTCGCGCAGCGCTTCCTGGGTGTCGCTCTGTACCAGCGCCAGCAACTCCGACTCGGGGCGGTCTTCCAGCGCCTTGATCTGCTCGTCCAGAGAAGGTTGCTTGTTACGGGAACCAAATAGTCGCTTCAGTGGTGACATAAGAGTACAGGCTCGTCTGGGAAGTTCTTGGTTATTGTACGCCGTCGGGCGTGTCGTCAGTCCTGAATCAACCCGTACTGGCTGCGCAGGGTGTCGATAATCTCCGCCCGCGGGTTATCCGACAGCGCCAGCGGGCGGCCAATGATTTTCTCCGCAATACCCACATAGGTATCGGACACGCGCATCATCACCTCCCGGGGCAGTTCGGTCTGTTCGGCCAGCGCGGTGCGTTCGTCCATACGGCTTTTATCCAGCAGCACATCCGGGTCATCAAAGTAGTGTAGCAACTCCTGCCGGAAGGCTTCTTTGGACTGCTCGACAACTTTGCCCTCCCGGTATTGGGCGCCGTCCCAGATACGGGATGAGTCCGGCGTACCGACTTCGTCCATATAGATCAGCTTTTCCTGACCCTCGGCATTGCGGACATAGCCAAACTCGAACTTGGTGTCGACGAAAATCTGGTCGATCTTGGCCAGATCGTCGCTGATTACCCCAAAGCCCTCTTTGAGCAAGCGCTCGTAGGCGTCGATATCGCTGGGTGAGCGGAAGTTGAAGGCCTGATAGTGCCGCTCCAGATCGGCGCGGCTGATGTTGACGTCATCCGCCTCCGGCACACCATCCAGACCCTTGAGAATGCCTTTGGTGGAGGGGGTGATCAGCAGCTCGGGCAGTTTCTGGTCCCGCTCCAGCCCGTCGGGCAGAGTGATACCGCAGAAGGTGCGCTCACCCTTGGCGTAGGCGCGCCACATGGAGCCGGTGATGTACTGGCGGCAGATGGCCTCGATCATCACCGGTTGGGCTTTCTGCACAATCCACACCAGAGGGTGGGGAATATCCAGAATGTGGCTGTCGGCCAGCCCCTCTTCGCGAAAGCGCTGGAACCAGTGATTGGAAATGGCGTTCAGCGCCGCGCCCTTGCCGGGTACGCCGTTCATGCCGCCTTCGCCTTTCCAGAGGCATTCGAAGGCAGAAATCCGGTCGCTGATGACCATGATCGCCAGGGGGGTGTCCGGGGCGACGGGGTAGCCTTTTTCCCGGATCAGGCGCTCGCTGTCGGCGGTGGTCAGCCAGTAAACCGAGCGGACCTTGCCGCTGTGCACGGGCCGGTCGGTCCGGATGGGAAGGTCGTTATTTACTGCCAGTACTGAGTCCGCAAGCCGCATAGTC
>NZ_DFTP01000113.1:0-161 GCF_002381585.1 Marinimicrobium sp. UBA4209 | reverse complement strand
AAGCCGCATAGTCGAAGATCCGAAAGTCCGCCGCACACGTCAGGCTGCGTGCGCTGAAATAGTCCAGGGCGCCGGGCCGCGCCAAACGCTGGATGATAGCAGATTTACGGGGTATAGGCAGGTGGCCTTGGGGATGGTGGTGACGGCGGATGCGCCTTCGG
>NZ_DFTP01000050.1:34242-34511 GCF_002381585.1 Marinimicrobium sp. UBA4209 | reverse complement strand
CGGGGCGTGGAAATGCGCTTTGAGCTGGTCGAACCGGTGGCGAAGCACCAGAGCTTTGATGTTTACACCACGCGTCCCGATACCCTGATGGGCGTCACCTACGTCAGCCTTGCCGCTGAACACCCGATCAGCCTGGCGTTGGCGGAAAACAACCCGGAACTGGCGACCTTTATCGAGGCCTGTAAAAAGCAGTCCGTGTCCGAGGCCGATATGGCCAACATGGAAAAGAAAGGCATGGATACCGGCATCAAGGCCAAGCACCCGATTAC
>NZ_DFTP01000050.1:33715-34125 GCF_002381585.1 Marinimicrobium sp. UBA4209 | reverse complement strand
ATGGCGGTGCCCGCCCACGACCAGCGGGATTTCGAGTTTGCCCATAAGTACGATCTGCCGATCAAACAGGTGATCGCACCGAAAGGCGATGAGCCCTGTGATATCAGCCAGGAGGCCTTTACCGAAAAAGGCGTGCTGGTCAACTCCGGCGAATACGATGGTCTGGATTTTGATGCGGCCTTTGAGGTGATCGCCCAGGCCCTGAAAGCCGCCGGTCAAGGCAAAGTCACCGAGAATTACCGCTTGCGCGACTGGGGGGTCTCCCGTCAGCGCTACTGGGGTGCACCCATCCCGATGTACAACCTGCCCGACGGCGGCGAAATCCCGGTGCCAGCGGACAAACTGCCGGTATTGCTGCCCGAAGAGGTGGTCATGGACGGCGTCCAGTCGCCGATCAAGGCCGACCCCGA
>NZ_DFTP01000050.1:17255-33634 GCF_002381585.1 Marinimicrobium sp. UBA4209 | reverse complement strand
TCGCCGATCAAGGCCGACCCCGAATGGCGTAAGGCGGAACTCGACGGCCAGGCAGTGGAAAAGGAGACCGACACCTTTGACACCTTTATGGAATCGTCTTGGTACTACGCCCGCTATACCTGCCCGCAGTACGACAAAGNNGCCATCCTGCACCTGCTGTACGCCCGCTTCTTCCACAAGCTGATGCGCGATGAGGCCCTGGTCAGTTGCGACGAGCCGTTCGACCGCCTGCTCTGCCAGGGCATGGTGCTCAAAGACGGCGCCAAAATGAGCAAGTCCAAAGGCAACACCGTGGACCCGGGCGAATTGATTGAACAATACGGCGCCGACACCGTGCGTCTGTTCTCCATGTTTGCCGCTCCGCCGGAGCAGAGCATGGAGTGGAGCGACTCCGGTGTGGAGGGTGCCCACCGGTTCCTGCGCCGGCTCTGGAAAACCGTGCACGCCCACCTGCAGGCTGGTGAGCCGGGCGACCTGAATGCCGACACCCTGCCGGACAGCCAGAAAGATCTGCGCCGCAAAACCCACGAAACCATCGCCAAGGTCAGCGATGACTACGGCCGTCGCCAGACCTTCAACACCGCCATTGCGGCGGTGATGGAGCTGATGAACGAAGTGGGCAAGCGGGCCGATCGGGCAACCCCGGAGGGGCTCGCGGTGGAGCGCGAGGCACTGGAAGCCTCGGTCCTGCTGCTCGCCCCCATCGTGCCCCACATCACCCAGGCGCTGTGGTCGGCACTGGGGCACCAGGATATTCCGCTGGACGCCCGCTGGCCCGCGCTGGATGAGTCCGCCCTGACCCGCTCGAGCATTGAAATCGTGGTTCAGGTCAACGGCAAGGTACGGGACAAGATGCAGGCGCCGGTTGACGCCCCCAAAGACGACATCGAGCAGCAAGCCAAAACCCTGCCCAATGTTCAGCGCTTTCTCGACGGGGTGACGGTACGCAAGGTGATTGTCGTACCCAACAAACTGGTCAATATCGTCGCCAACTGAGTCCTGCCGGGCGGGAGTTTCCCGCCCAGCGCGATCGCGAGTGCCAAGGGGGCCTCAATGTCTGTCCGCTCAATGATGATTGCTGTTTTGATACTGCTGACCGGCGCCTGTGGCTGGCAATTGCGCGGCTCCGTCGCCCTCTCCAGCCTGACAGACACCCTGCACCTGACCAGCCCGGACGATTATGGCGCGCTCATGGTCGAGTTGCGCAACCGGTTGTCGGCGGATGATATCCGGCTCACCGACTCACCGACCGAGGCCCGGTATACCTTGCGGGTCAATCGGGAGCTGGTGGACAAGCGGGTCGCCGCCGTTGGTAGCGATGCCTTGGCCAGCGCCTACGAGCTCACCCTGAGGGCCGAGTTTGACGTGCTGGACCAGCGCGGCATCCCCATCGCCACCCGCTTGGTCAGCAGCGTGACCCGCTCCTACAACGCCAGCTCCGGCAGCGCCGGCAGCAGCGCCCAGGAAGAAGTGCTGCTGACCCGGGAGATGCGCACCGAGTTGGCTCAGCAGATACTCCGCCAACTGCAGGCCGCGATCAATGCGGCACAAGCCGAGGGACTGGTTTCCGACGCACCCGACGCTCCGGATGAGACCCCCAATGGCGAAACTACGCCCTGAACAACTCGGTCAGGCTCTGAATAAAAGCCTGGCTCCCATTTATATGGTCAGTGGTGATGAGCCCCTGCTCGTCCAGGAAGCCTGTGACCAGATTCGCGCCGCCGCCCGCTCCCAGGGGTTCGGGGAACGGGAGCTCTATCATGCCGACGCCAGTTTTGACTGGACTCAGCTGCTCAGCGCCGCCAACAGCCTGTCGCTGTTCGCCGACCGGAAGATTCTGGAAGTCCGCCTGCCCACCGGCAAACCCGGCGACAAGGGAGGCAAAGTGCTGCAGGAGTACGCCAAGGCGCCGTCGGAAGACAATCTCCTGCTGGTGGTCACCGGCAAACTGGATCGCAACGCGCTGAAAGCCAAGTGGCTCAAGGCCCTGGAGGACAGCGGCAGCCACGTGCAGGTCTGGCCGGTCACCCCCGCCCAACTGCCCCGCTGGATCGCCCAGCGGATGAAAGCTGCAGGCCTCACCGCCGACTCGGCAGCCATCGACCTGTTGGCCTCCCGCGTCGAAGGGAACCTGCTGGCGGCCGCCCAGGAGGTCGAAAAACTCAAACTCCTGACCGACAGTCCGGAAATCAGTACCGAACTCATGGCCACGGTGGTCGCCGACAGCGCCCGCTATGACGTCTTCGGTTTGGTGGACAAGGCCCTGCACGGCGACGCCCGCGGGGCCGTAAAATCGCTCCAGGGGCTGAAAGTGGAAGGTACTGAGCCCATTGCCCTACTCTGGGCTCTGGCCCGGGACCTACGCGCGCTGGTCCAGATTTCCCAGGCCGCCTCGCAAGGCATTCCGTTCGAGCGGGCCGCCCAGGCCGCCGGCATCTGGAATAAACGCCAACCCCTCGTACAATCCGCCCTGCGTCGGCTCTCTCCGGGTCAACTGCAACAACTCCTGCGCAAAGCCAACGGCATCGACCGGGCCATCAAGGGGATGCGTCAGGCCGACCCCTGGGCCGAGCTGCTGGACCTGACGCTTAACCTCGCCGGAGTGCAGAGCCTGCAGCCGGCCAACGAGCGACTGTCGCTCAAGTTATAACCTTCCAGCCCCTGTCCGCCGGGGCCTCCCCGCCTTTTTTCACATCTCTTATGGCGTTGTCAGCGGTTTTGGCATAACAATATCGTCATTATGACCATAAAATTTTACGCGACTTATGGTCAGTTAGAACATTTGTGTGCTATGTTATCGCTCATGCAGTCTCTCCGAGGGCTTTTGGCCCCAACATACCCCGCCGGGCCCCGGGGGAAGACCGCAAGAAAGATGGCGGCAAGCCAGCCGAGTTCGGTCAACTTACGCTAAAGACTAGAATAATAGAGGGTTTAGATATGTTACAAAAACTGCTCATCGCGCTCTGCACAATTTTTGTGCTCTCCGCCTGTGGCGGGGACCTTGATCTGGGGCCGGACACTCTGCCTAACCAGAACCCCGACAATCCCGAAGAACCGGAAGAGCCAGAAGAACCCGAGGAGCCTGCTGAACCTCGGATCCTGACATTTGTTCCGTTTAACGAAGCTGCACAGGCCGAAGGCTGGGCCAGCCGTTGCGTTGAAACCTGCAACGCCACTGCCGAGCTGAGCTGGAATGAGTCCGAGGAAGTCCTCGCCATTGAGCCCGCTTGGGCCAGCGATGAAGACCAGTTGGAAGTTTTCAGCCCCATTGATGAAGTCAATGACCTGGAAGGCTCACACATCAGCGCCTGGGTCTTTGTCACCGACGCCTATGTCAGCGATGGCAACCTGGCGGCGCACCTGGTTCTGGGCAACGCCGCTGGCGGCACCGCCTACAGCCGTGCCTTCGAGGTCGAGGCTGGCTGGAACCGCATCGAAATGTGGGAAATGATGGCCGGAACCGGCGAGACCGTTACCGACGATGAAGGCAACGAGTCGGTAGACTATGGCACCTTCCTCACCCACTCCGACGGCTTTGAGCTGCGCAACGTCAACGAATTCGGTGTCGCCTTTGCCGCCAATGGCAAACCCACCGATGTCGTCGGCCAGCTCTGGTTGGACAACGTGACCGTCACTCCGGCTTCCGGAACCGGCCCGCTGATCGTTGAGGCGGATGACGAAGCATGGACCGTGATGGACGCGCCCGGCGAAGTGACCGTTCAGCGTGACGGCGAAGGCGGCGTTTACTACGAGCCGACCGCAGCCGATCAGAAGCTGGTTTATCTGCTGGAAGGTCCGGTGGACCTCGTCGGTCGCAGCTTCGACATGACCTTTACCGTCGACCAGGCGTTCAAAGACTCTGGTGCCGATGTCCAGCCCATCATTCAGCAGAATTTCGGCAGCTATACCGGCGAATTCGGCTGCTACGTGGGCAACGGCTCACTGACCGCAGGCGAACCCTATGAAGTGACCTGTGCTACCGAAAACGAAGCGTTTGTCGCTGAAGAAGGCCAGAACATCCGTGTCGGCCTGCAGGTGAAAAACGAAGTCGCTGGTCGCGTCACCATCAACAGCATGCAGATCAACATTGTTTCCAGCAGCGGCGACTCGGGTCCGTTTACCATCACACCGACTCAGGAAGCCATTGATGCCGGAACTTGGGATGTCGACAACTGGCAAGGCCTCGCCGGCGCAGCTGAGCTTTCCTTCGATGCAGGTCAGGGCGCACTGAGTATCGCCCCCAACTGGCAAGTGACCGATCCAGACGAGCAGTACAGCGAAGGCGAGCGCACCGTCATGTACGTCGCGGGCGAAGGGGAGCTGCCAGATCTTGAAGGCGCGACCGTGGGTGTAGAACTCTACCTCGGCGACTACTACACCACCGAGAACCCGGGCCTGGCACTGCAGATTTTCATCCAGCAGAACAGCGGCAGCTACACCGGCAACTATGGCAGCAACATCGCCGTCGCCGCGGCCGAAGATCTGGGTGATGGCTGGTACCGGTTCGAGCGGGTCATGACCGGAGTGCCCACTGAGCCTACCGCGCAACGCGTGGGACTGAAGCTGCAGGGCGCCGGACTTGAAACCCGGGAAGCGGAAGCAGAACCGATTCTGCTGCGTGCCATTACGGTCGAATAAAAGACCGGCAACACCTGAAGTAAATAAAAAACCCGGCTCTGGCTCAGAGTCGGGTTTTTTTGTTTTTGAGTACTCCCGCCCGCAATACCGACCTTCCCGTATAAAGCGAATTTAGCCTTATAAAAAGTGGCGTCTAAATAGCAAAAAATTATTGAGACGACTTATAGTCTTTTAGAACATTTGTGTGCTATGTTTAGTGAACCAGCCTGGGAGTGGCCAGCGTTTTCAGCGCCGGGTCACGTCGCTATCTGGCTCTGTGAGTGGCCCCTGGCCCCGACAGTCATCAAGCCTCTCACCATTTACAATAACGATAGAGGAACAACACGATGTTACAGAAATTCATGATTGCACTGTGTGCAGTGTTTGCACTTTCCGCTTGCGGCGGCGACGATCAAGACGATCAGAGCCGTATCGTTCTCAACCCACCGGAAGACCTTAATGCTGGCGAAGATGAAGAGTCAGAAGAGGAAGAGGAGCCGGAAGAAGAGCCTCCGGTAGAACCCTGGGTGAGCGTGACCTTCGATGCTGAAACCGACATCGACTCCTGGGAGGCCGTGTGTGTTAGCGCCGAATGCAACGCCACGACCACTCTCGCCTATAACGCTGACGCTCAGGCCATGGACGTAACGCCCGACTGGCTTACGGCGGGCGACGAGATCGAAGTGTCCACGCCGATTGATCCGGAAATCGCTGACCTGAGTGGCGGATTTGCCCACCTGAACCTCTTTGTGCCCGTGAGTCATTCCGGCATGATCGCCCAGGTATTCTTCCAGGATGCGTCCGACCGTAAAGGTTACATCGGGTACACAACGACGACCGCCGGCTGGAACACTTTCTATCTTGAGAGCATCGCCCTTGACGACTTTGGCTTTGCCAACGAGGGCTTTGACCTGACCGCAATCAACCGGATGGGCGTTCAGATCCAGAGCGCCGAGGGTTTTCTTGAGCTGAATGACACCCTGCATATCGATGATGCCATCATTTCCTCCGAGGCGATTACCGTCGAGGAAAAACCGGTCATGCCCGTGACACTTGAGCCTCTGGCCACCGGTGATGAAAGCTTTACCTTTGACAGCGATGTACAGGGCTGGACCAACGACGGCAGCGCCGGTTCAGCGGTCAGCCACGACGCGGATGCCGGAGCGCTGGTGATCACCCCTGATTGGGACAACGCCGATGAGGGCGGTAACCGTCCGAAAGCCATGGGCATAACCACCAACGTAATCAGCAACGCCACTGTGCGCATGATAGTTACCCTGACCGAAGCTCAGGTCGAAGGTGGTATTGGTGTACAGCCTTATATCCAGCAGAACGCTGATCCCTTTAATCAGGTATTTGGCAGCATTACAACCACTGGCCTGGTCGCCGGCGACAACCTGATCACCTACGAAGCCGGAGAGCTAGAAAATGCCATGCGCATCGGCGTACAGCTGGTCGGTCCCATCACTGGTGGTGAAGCCGATGTCGCGCTCATCAAACAAGTAGAGATCGACCTTCCGGAAGGTAATGGTGAAGAAACCAACTCCGGAATCACTGTAGACATGACTAGCGGTTGGCGTGCAAGCGGTGACTTAACGGTCAGCTATAGCGAAGCTGGCGTCAGCTATCAACCAGAAGCGGCAAGCGATCAGATGGTATTCGACCCTGCAGGCCCTGCAGACTATGCTGGCGCGGACATCGTGTTTACCTATGAAGTTGATCAGGCGTTTATCGACAGCGGCGCCAACTTGCAGCCTTTCTTTCAGTTGAAAGATTATGCAAGCTGGGACTACCACTTCTGCTGGATTGGCAACGGCGATTTGGCGTTGGGAGAGCAGACGTTTACTTGCACCATTCCTGCAACACTGGAAAATGACAATGCGCCAACCATTCCGGATGGCCAAACCGCGCAAGTCGGCGTTCAAACCAACGGCGGCGGCGCGGGCACGGTAACGATCAGCAGCGTGACCATTAACCTCGCGGAGTAAAACCTCCCAGAAAAAACCCGGCTCAGGCCGGGTTTTTTTGTTACTGATATTACTCCCCTTCCTTTCCAAACGGCTTGGTCATCAAGATCAACTTGGGCAGCAGCGTCAGAGACCCCAGTATGGCCGCAAACATCGCCAGCGCTGTGAGCAACCCGAAATAGATGGACGGGATAAACTCCGACAGCGCCAGTATCGAAAACCCGACGATGATGATCACCGCCGTGTAGTACATGGCGCGGCCGATGGATCCGTGGGAAGCGTGCATGGAGTCCACGTAATTCTTCCGCTGCGAAAACTCATTGCGGAAGCGGTACAGGTAATGAATGGCATGGTCGACAC
This sequence comes from Marinimicrobium sp. UBA4209, assembly GCF_002381585.1. NCBI lineage: Bacteria > Pseudomonadati > Pseudomonadota > Gammaproteobacteria > Cellvibrionales > Cellvibrionaceae > Marinimicrobium > Marinimicrobium sp. UBA4209. The sequence goes on along the minus strand of NZ_DFTP01000050.1, from coordinate 26,690 downwards.
CGACGCCCACCGTAATGGCAGCGATGGTGATGGTCATCATGTCCAGCGGTATACCCGCCAGCCCCATGCCGCCAAGCACCACCCCCGCCGCCAACATATTGGGCAGGATGGCGATGATGGCAATGGTCAGCGAGTGGAACAGCACCAGGAACATCACCATGATGCCTATGAAGACCGCCCCCAGGGTCACAATCTGGGAGCTGAACAGGCTCTGCAACATGTTGTTATACAACACCAGCATGCCGGTAAAGCGGATATTGTCTTCCTCAAAGCCCAGCTCCTGCACCGCATGCGTGCGAATTTTCTCCACCAGTTCGGTGCGTTTGAGTTCCGGGCTGGTTTCCTGGACCCGCAGAGAAATACGGGCCTCGTTGTGCTCATCCGACAGGTAAGGCTCAATCAGCACCTGTTTGATGTTGTCCGGCAGGGCATTGCGCATCACCCCCAACTCAAAATTATTGAGCCGCCCGCCGTTGATATCGGAAGCCACTTCATAGGCGATGGCCAGGGAATTCACCTTGCCGATTTCCGGGAGCGATTCCAGGTACTGGTGCAGCGACTGAACCTGCTCCAGTCCGGCGCGGGTAAACCAGACGCTGTCGTTGCTGGCCTCTCCCTGATCGCCTTCAGTGGCAAACGGGTCGTCGCTCTGCGGCGTCGCAAAAGGGTCGGCCTCCTGCTCCGGTTCGGCGAACGGATCGTCCTCTCCAGCGGCTTCTTCCTCCGGACTCTTGGTAAGAATAATGTCCAGATTGATGGTACCGCCCAGCTGCTTGTCGATAACCGACATGCCCTGGTAGATCTCGGTATCTTCATGGAAGTAATCGATAAACCGGTTTTCCACCTCCAGGCGTGTGCTGCCATAGGCGCTGACCAGTGCGGCGGTCAGGGCAATAAAAATCACCAGCGCCCCGTGGCGCTCGGCAAACCGGGAGAAGATCAGAGTGAAGGCCCCGGACTGATCGCCCTTGTCTTTGGGCTCCCCTTTACGCCATAGCATCAGTCCGGCCGGAATCACCACGAACGCCAGCACGAATGCCACACTCAGACCGATGGTCATCATCCAGCCGAAATCGATCACCGGCCGAATATCGCTGACCACCAGAGAGACGAAGGCCACAATGGTGGTCAGGGCCGTATACAGACAGGGCCGTGCCATAAAGCGCACGGTGGTGAGCACCAGCTCGTCCTTGGGCGCCTCGGGCGACTGTCGGTGTAGCTCTCGAAAACGCACGATCAGATGAATGGTCAGTGCCAGGGTCATGATCAGCAGCAGGGCGACAAAGTTGGAAGAGATGACCGTCATGCGCCAGTCGATCCAACTGAGCCAGCCCAACATCAAGACCACAGAGAGCACACAGGTCGACAAGGGTAGAATCACAAAGCGCCACTGCCGGAAGATGATGGCCAGCATGGCAATGATGAACACCAAAATAGCGCTGCCAAACACCACCAGATCGCTCTTGATAAAGGCGATCATGTCCGCTGTGATCATGCTCACGCCACCCAGAAACAACTCGGCCCGGTCTTCGTAGCGACTGAGAATATCCCGAACCTCTTCCACCCGGGCGTGATCCCGCTCGGTCAGCTCGGTGCGATAGGCCCGAAACTCCTCGCTCACCGCCTCGAGCTCTTGGGCTTCCCCTTCGTCGAGTTCACCCTGAGAAGCCTTCGCCCGCAGGGCATCGCGCTTTCGAGCCAGGTTGAGGTAGCGATTGTTTACCTCGAGGTTCAACTGGATAGCCGTGGTTTCCAGATCGTCACTGAGCAGCGTGTCGCGGTAGATGGGGCTGGTCAGAAACTCTTCTTTGGCCGCTTCCCGGTCTACGCCATCGGTCAACAGCGTCCGTGTCGACTCCTGCTGCTCGGACAGCGGGCGCATCGGGCTGTAGAGCAGGGGCACATCCAGAATCGAGTTGATACTGGCCACGCCGTCCACCTCGGCCAGGTCATCCCGAAGGGCCTTGAGCGTGTCGATAGACTCATCGGAAAACATCTCGGCTTCGGGGCTGTAGGTCACCACCAGGAAATCGCCACTCTGGTAGCGCTGGTTGATCTCCCGAAAATAATCGATCGACCGATCATTTTCGAGGGTCAGCGAATCCGCCGACGCATCCAGCTTAAGGTTGGGCAAGCCCGCCGCCGCCACAGCGGCCAGCAGGACCACAGTCGCCAGGGCAATGCCGGGGTGGCGCAGAACCGTCGTCCGGTACAGGACATCAAGCATTTTCAGCATAGGTGAACCTTAAAATCCATTGAGGGCCAGGGGGTGACAGTGTACCCGAAACCACCGGGGCAAGCGGTGCACAGGACAACATTCCTTTACGTTCTCGGGCCGGATTTGCCAACCGGGTTATGGTAAAGTCAGGAAAACACCCGATATAATCGGGCATTGACCGCATTCGCTCGAGATGGAAGAGGTTATGCTCAAGCTCCAGTTCAAGGATCAGCGACAACCCGCCTTCTGGGTGGCGGAAAAACTGTACAGTATTGGAAGCGACAGCAATAACCACCTGATTCTGCCGGATGATGGCATTGCTCCACTCCAGGCCCGGCTCATTGCCACCGCCGACAAAATCTTCCTCAAGGACAACAACAGCCCCAGCGGCTGCTTCGTCAATGGCCAGCGCATTACCCAGAAAGAGATTCTGCCCGGCGACGAGATCCGCCTGGGCCCGGTCGCCTTCGACGTTCTGCCCCCCACCGACGCGCCTGACCCCGGAACCAACCCCGCCGACCCCTGGCGTCTGGTCGCCAGCGGCAGCTGGCTGGCCGGACAGAGTTATGAAATCCCCAGTGAGGGCACGGTGGTGCTCGGACGCTCCAATCAGTGCGATGTCGTCATCCCAGGCACCCACTTGTCCCGCCGCCACGTCGAACTGAGGGTTCAGGGCGGCAGCCTGCGCATCAAGGACCTGGGATCGGTGAACGGCACCTACCTCAATGACCGGCCCGTCACCGACGCGCTGGCCCACGGCGGCGATCAGTTGCGCCTCGATGTCTACACATTCAAGGTGGTCAGCCCGTCCGGGGACCGGGAGCGCACCCGCCTGCGGGCCACAAGCACGGTCAATCGCCCCCCGGAGCCACGCCCGAAGAAGCCCCTGGACGACAAGCCCCGCCGTTGGAAAACCCGCCCCACCTCACCGGGGAACCGGCAGGAACCCACCTATCAGGAGCGCCGTCAGGAGCTGTGGCTCTGGCTGGTGGTTCTGGCGGCGGCCATGCTCCTGATTGGCGGTTTCTACTGGGTGTGAGTGGGTCCTTCGGGGAACTGTGGTAAAATCCCGCCGCTTTTTCATTCATTGAACCAGTAGGATCATCAACCCATGAGCTTTGACAAGGTAGCTTCCGGCAAAAACCTGCCCGACGACATCAACGTCATCATCGAAATTCCGATGAACGGCGAGCCCATCAAGTACGAAGTGGATAAGGACAGCGGCGCGATTTTCGTGGACCGCCTGCTGGGCACCTCCATGCACTACCCCTGTAACTACGGCTACGTGCCCCACACCCTGTGCGGCGATGGCGATCCGGTGGATGTGCTGGTGGTATTCCCCCACGCCCTGCCCGCCGGCTCGGTCATTCGCTGCCGCCCGATTGGCGTGCTCAAAATGACCGACGAATCCGGGGAAGACGCGAAGGTCCTGGCCGTGCCGATCGACAAGGTCACGCCGATCTACAGCCAGGTGAAAGAAGCTCAAGATCTGCCCGAGCTGACCCTGAATCAGATCAGCCACTTCTTTGAGCACTACAAGGATCTGGAAAAAGGCAAGTGGGTCAAGATTGATGGCTGGGCCAACGCCGAAGCGGCTCGTCAGGAAATTCTGGACTCTGTGGAACTGTACAAGAAGGAGGGCTAACCCTCTCCTTCCAGTCGCAGACCACTGAGATCGGGCGCCACAGGCGCCCGATCTCGTTTCAGCTCTCCCATATCGGAACCCACCGGCGCCACCTCAAAGTCGGGCGCCGCCACTGGTGGCGGCTCCGGCGCCCGCTCGTCAGCCTGCAGCAGTTCGGCACCGACGTCTGCCAGGCCCCAATCATCCGGCTCCACCGCCATCAGCGGCAGATCGGCCCGTTCATGCTCCGGAAGCAAATCCTCTCCGGGCTCGGCCAGTTCAAACGTCGGTATCGGTACCTCCTTCACCTCGGCCGAGGCTCTCTCGCTGGCATCCAACAGTAGTCCCTGTGCCGGGCGGAGGCTGAGCCCACTGATATCCACCGACACCGGCGTCAAACGTGGTCGCTCGGAGGGCTTCAGAAGAGGCCCCACCGGGGCAAGGCTGAGGCCTGATGACGCCGGACGCTGGGGGCGGCTAGACGGTCTGCCAGCCTCCGCCTCGTTCCGGGCTGGCATGAGCTCAACCAGGGCTCCGGCTTTTTGCAGGACCTGCTGGTACTTCTGCGCCGTGGCCCGGTCCAGTCGGCGCTTGACCGCTACCGGTCGGCCGGTGAACAGCCGCTCAATGGTCGCCGCGTCGGCTTTGAACAACTGCTGCAGACGCTCCTTGACCGTTGCCAGCGGCTGCCCGAGGACAATGTCCCCCCTAAAGATCAGATCGAACCGCTCATCCGCCATGCCAGGCTCCATAAGGTGAAAACTACGATGATACAGGGATTGTCATACCCCGATCTTAATCAGCCCTATGCTCACCCGCAATATAAACCCCCTTCTTTAGTGACAAAACAGTCTCTGATAATGCTGGCGGCTGATCAATATTCGGCCAATACTGAAGGTCCGGATTTTGATTCGGACAACCTTGGAGGGTAGCTTATGAACGCCTATTCACGTCCGCAACTGGTGTCTCACGGCCAGTTGAAACAGGCGAACGAGGTTCGGCGCAAGGTGGAGCAGGACATTGCTTTCCTCAGCGACCGCATTGCCGCCCTGGAGGCTCAATCGCGCCCCAACCGGCCGGTGATTGAAACCTATCGGACGATGCTGGAAAGCCGCCAATCCGTTCTCAAATGGTTGCAGGATGGGGAGCTCCGGCACCAGGCACCGCGTGCCCGTGCTCTATAGTCAGTCCGAACCCGCCCCGTTCAGTTCCTGATCCATATCCCTGGCAGGCACGTCCCCTTTAGGATGTCCCACCACCCGTGCCGGTACACCCGCAACGGTGGTGTGGGGCGGCACCGGATGCAGTACCACGCTGCCGGCGCCGATTTTTGCACATTCGCCGATGTCGATATTTCCGAGAATTTTGGCCCCGGTACTGATGAGCACACCCCGCCCCACTTTGGGATGCCGATCGCCACTGAGCCGACCGGCACCGCCCAAGGTGACCGAGTGCAACATGGAGACATCATTGCCAATGACGGCCGTTTCTCCAATGACTACCCCAGTGGCGTGATCAATCATAATGCCGCTGCCGATGCGGGCACCCGGATGGATATCCACGCCAAACGCCTCAGAGATCTGATTCTGTAGATACAGCGCCAAGCCCCGTCGCCCCTTCAGCCAGAGGTGGTGAGCGAATCGATAGGACTGAAGTGCATGAAACCCCTTGAAAAACAGAAAGGGCGTGGAGTATTTCTCGCAAGCCGGGTCTCGCTCACAGTGCGCATAAATATCGGCGCGCATGGCCGCTTCGATCTCAGGCGATTCGGCCATCGCTGCCTCAAACACTTCCCGGATCATCATCGCCGGGACCGCCTGACTGTCAAGTTTATTGGCCAGGTGGAAGCTCATGGCACTGGCAAAACTGTCGTGATTGAGCAGGGTGGCGTGATAAAAACTCGCCAGCGCCGGCTCTTCCTCGGAAGCCGCCTGGGCTTCTCGCCGAATGGAGTGCCAGAGTTCATCGGTGAGCTGGGTCAAAGGCAAAGTGTATTCTCCTGAGTTCGCCGTATCCGGTCTGTTGTCACGACATCCTATTGTCGCACAGGCACAAAGCGCGCGCGAAACCGCATCAGGAATTCAGGCTGCTTCATAAACACCCCAATACACAGCAGGACATGCAGCCCCGCCACGGTGAGAAACAGCTCGGGGATGGAAAGCCCCAGGCCGCCCAGAGCGCCGAGTCCCACCAGCGCTGCCGCCACCATGAACAGGGCGTTGATCACATTACCGGCCGCAATCACCTGCGCCCGGTGCGTCGGACGGCTGCGCTCCTGGATCAAAGCAGTCAGCGGCACCACGTAAAGACCGCCGGCCACCCCCAGCATCAACACATCGGCGGCCACACGCCAGGCGCGGGGCCACTCGGCCATGGATGCCAAGGGGTGCAAGGCCCCCTCGACCGCCGGATGTGCCGCCGCGAACGACTGCCCGGCCAGGGCCAGATCCACCCCGAACACCAACACCAGAAGCGCCCCCAAGGGCACCAGTGCCGGTTCGATGTGCCCGCGGCTCAAGCGGGCACACAGCAGGGCCCCAATACAGATACCCACCAGAAACAGCACCAACAGCAGGCTGACCACCAGCGAGGCGCCAGAGAGCACACTGCGGGTAAAGTTGGGCAGTTGGGTCAGATACACCGAGCCCAGAAACCAGTACCAGGAATTGCCAATGATGCACCAGAACACCATCGGGTTCTCCCGCGCACAGGCCAGCGTTCGCAGCGTCTGCTTGTAAGGGTTGGCCTCCAGGCGTAACTCCGGGTCCGCCGAGGGCGCCGGCGGAATCCGCAGACTGGCACGCCAGCCCAACCAGGCAACCAACAGTGCGCCCGCCGCCACCCACCAGTAGCCCCCGGCCACACTCAGGGCCAGGGTGCCAGCAATCATGCCCAGAAAAATCGCGAGGGACGTGCCGGTATGCATCAGGCCGTTACCTCCGGTCAGCGCCTCCGCCGACAGGTGCTGAGGCAGGATCGCGTATTTGAGCGGGCTGAAGCAAGCCGATTGGGTCCCGGTCAGAAAGAGGACCAGCAATAACAGCGCGGCACTGTTCAGCCAGAGCGCGACCGCCCCCAGCGACATAATCGCGATTTCGGCGACTTTGATTCCGCGAATAAAACGGGACTTTTCGAATTTGTCGGCGTACTGGCCGGCAATGGGGGCGAACAAAAGGAAAGGTATGATCAGGGTCGCCGCCACCAGATTATTGATGACGTCGATACTCAGCCCCCAGCGCTCAATGCCGCCGTAAGTAAACAGCATCAGCAGCGCGCTTTTGTAAAAGTTATCGTTGAAGGCTCCGCCAAGCTGGGTCAGAAACAGCGGCAGGAAACGCCGTTGCGAGAGCAACGAAAACTGGGGGGACGCTTCAGGCGAGCTCACAGGGAGGGCTCCGGCCCCGGGGGCACGGTCACGTAACGCTGGAACAGTTCGGGCAGGTGCGCCATCACGGTCTCCTTTAACGCAAACGATTCGGTCTGCAAGTAATTCGCCAACACCTCGGGCGTCATCGCCCTGGCGTAACGGTTCGCCAAGGGCGCATAACTCAGGTGCCAGGGCTCCGGCGACACGCCACCGCGGTCCCGATCGTAGGGCCGGTAAAAACCGGGGTTATCCGGGCCCGTCAGGTACCCATCCAGCCAGTCGTGAAAGGCCTCGAATGGCCCTCCGGGTTCGCTTTCCCGACGGGTCAGTTGCACGGTTTCACCCTCCGCCAGGCCACCGGCATCATACACATCAATATCGGTTCCCCAGTGATGGCGCGAACTCCCCGGCAAGGCCGACCAGCGCAATATCGCATGGACCAGTGCCAACTCATCCAGCGCAGCGGTGTCGAGCGGCGCTCCCTGCTCATCCAGCACCGGTCGTGCGCCCCCGGCCTTGGCATTCCAGATGGCACACTGGCGATCAAAGCCACGATAGCCGCTGGCCAACTTCAGCGTGAACCCGGCTCCCTCGGCCGCCTCGGCCAACCTCATGAGAGGGTGGTAGAGGTCCCGATGAATCAAACCGCTTCCCCAAGGGCAGCTTACCAGCGCTGATTCATCGCGCCCACAGAGCTGCTCTGGCGTCAGAGTTTCCAAGGCAGGCGAGTCGTCTGCCGGGCGTTTTCCGGGGATATTATCCGCCGATTGTGTCAATGTTTGGCCCCCACGACTGTAAAATGCGCCAATGCGCGGAAATGTTTTGCGCTCGCGGTTTAAACCGGTACTATTGGACTCATGCAGTGGCTTTTGTGTACCGGATGGCACGCACTGCATTGGGACAATATCACAACCATAATCATAATGAAGAATGGAGCGTAACCCGTATGACCGCCAGTCATAGTGAATTACTCCAGCTCAAAAACCTGGGGATGGCGACGGTAAACATTCTGCACGCCATTGGCATCAACAGCTATGCCGAGCTACGCGAAATCGGCGCCGTTGAAGCCTATCGTCGTATCAAAGCCCGCGACATCAATGTTTCCAAAGTGATGCTCTATGCGCTTCAGGGTGCACTGATGGATGTTCACTGGAACGACCTGTCGCCGGACCTGAAACAACAGTTGGTGATCGAGGCCGAACAGGATACGCTAAGCGAAGCCTGAGTTCCGGCATTGCCGGCGAGGCGCGCAGTCAATTCTGGAGGTTCTATGTATTTGCCCCATAAGCAGTCGGATACCATCACTGACTGCGCCGCCCAGCTCGATGAAGCCGGCGCGGAACTGATGGCCTCGCTGAGCCCGTGCGGTGCTCCGGTCAACCACAACACCAACCATGACCTGTTGGCCGAGAGCGACAATCAGACCGTGTGGCTGATCACTGACGGCGAGGCCTATTACCGGGTTGGTGGCAAACAGGTAGTGCGCTTGAGCGCCGGTGATCTCATCGGTCTGCCGACGCTGGATTGCGAACAGGGCGTCTACGGGACCACGGGCCCCCTGACCATGGAGCCCTACCGCCTCGTGGATATCACTGGACGCCACCCCACCCGCTTTATCCGCTACCTGATCTGTGCCAACGCCTTTCACCGGGCAGCCCTGGCCCAGGAAATCCGGGCGGAATTCCAGCCCTCGGCCGGCTTTATGCACTTCCAGGCCGGAGAGACCATCATTCAGCAGGGCGCGGAGGCCGACCGGGTCTATACCCTGCTCGAAGGGGAAGCCCACGCGTTGCGCGATGGCGTGAAGGTCGGAGAGATTCAGGCGGACGAGATTTTCGGTGCGCTGGCGGTGTTCACCCGTCAGAAGCGCATGGCGTCTGTGGTGGCCGTGAGTGACTGCACGGTACTGGCCGTGCGCAAGGAGGAGTTCGCCGACCTGGTTGAGCTGCAACCCCAGATCTGCCTGGGCCTGGTGGAAGAGCTGGCGGCCAAGATCAATCAGCTCAACGGTCAACTGCTGGCCTCGCAAGCGAAAGGCTGATCGGGCAACCATCATAAAGCCGAGACAACGCTTGACAACGATAATGGTAATAATTATCATTTGAATTGTTGAGTGATTGCATCTCCCCACTCAACGAGGTGAAGGCGGTACGAGACGCTGCCCAGCGTAGCCTCTGTCGCGCACGCCGGATCTTCTCCTTTGAGGTCAGGCAAGTCCCTCTCCGG
>NZ_DFTP01000050.1:13771-17170 GCF_002381585.1 Marinimicrobium sp. UBA4209 | reverse complement strand
CCGGGCTTGAAGACCTTTGGCTAATCACGGTTGCTTGGGCCACCCTCTGGGTGGCCATTTTCTTCCGCCCTACCCGTTTTCTCACACATCGCATCTTTACACATCCGCGATATTGAATTTCTTGCGCCGGCACCTATATAACCGGGAGAATAGCGGAGCACTGCCGGACGGGCCGGCAGCGCTCCGCACTGTGTGCGACCGACTGTAGGAGATCACCGCTTTGATGCGCATTGGCTTGTTTTTATTAACCAACCTGGCCGTTCTGATGGTGGCCAGCGTCACCCTGTCTCTTTTGGGCGTGGACCACTACCTGCAACAAAACGGCAACCTCGATCTGCAGAGCCTGTTGATTTTTTGCGCGATTTTCGGCTTTGCCGGCTCGTTCATTTCCCTGTTTCTGTCCAAGTTTATTGCCAAGAAAACCACCGGCACCCAGATCATTGAAACGCCGCGCACGGCCGATGAACAGTGGCTGGTCAGTACCGTGCAACAACTGGCGCGGGAAGCGGGCATCAAGACGCCGGAAATCGGTATTTTCCCCGCGCCCCAGGCCAATGCGTTCGCCACCGGCTGGAATCGCAACGCGTCGCTGGTCGCCGTCAGTCAGGGCCTGATGCAGCGCTTTGATCGCGACGAGGTGCGCGCCGTGCTGGCCCACGAAATCGGTCACGTCGCCAACGGCGACATGATCACTTTGGCCCTGATTCAGGGCGTGGTGAACACCTTTGTGATGTTCTTCGCCCGGATTATTGGCCACACTGTCGACCGGGTGATTTTCAAGAACGAGCGCGGCCACGGCATCGGCTTCTATGTGGTGACCTTCATTACCGAAATTATTCTCGCCGTGCTCGCCTCGATGATCGTGATGGCCTTCTCCCGCTACCGGGAGTACCGGGCGGATGCCGCCGGCGCCAAGCTGGCCGGCCGCGGCGCCATGATCCGGGCGCTCCAGCGGCTGCAGGCCGAAGTGCAGGCCGGTGTGGAGAACCCCATGCCCGACAGTATGAAAGCCTTTGGCATCAGCGGTGGCTTCAAACAGAATCTGGGTAAACTGTTCGCCAGCCACCCGCCACTGGAAGAACGCATTGCGGCGCTGCAGAACGCCCGCTAATTAGAGAAAGGAGTTTCACCATGGGAACTCGGACCCTGCTCGTCGTCGCCCTGTTGTTGCTGCCCTGGAACCCACTGCAGGCCCAGGAGTTCGCTACCGACGACGAGCGCAACACAATCGAAGTGTTCGAGTACGCCAGCCCCAGTGTCGTTTATGTGACCAACCAGCAGGTCGTGCGGGACCCGCGCTCCTTCGACCTGCTGACCGTACCCCGTGGCGCCGGCACCGGCTTTGTCTGGGATGAACGCGGCTATATCGTGACCAACTTCCACGTCATCGAGAACGCCCGCAAAGTTGTCATTACCCTGCAGGACCAGAGCATCTGGCCCGCCGAGGTCGTGGGCCTGGCACCCGAAAAAGACCTCGCCGTCCTGAAAATCAACGCCCCGGACAAAAAGCTCCAGCCCCTGCGTCGGGGCGACTCCAGCGAGCTCATGGTGGGGCGCAAGGTGCTCGCCATCGGCAACCCTTTTGGCCTGGACGCCACACTGACCACCGGCGTGGTCAGCGCTCTGGGGCGGGAAATCGAAGCCCCCAACCAGCGCAAAATCCGCAACGTGATCCAGACCGATGCCGCCATCAACCCCGGCAACTCCGGCGGCCCGCTGCTGAACTCTCAGGCCGAACTGATCGGCGTCAACACCATGATTTACAGCCCGAGCGGCGCCAGCGCCGGCATCGGGTTCGCCATCCCGGTGAACACCCTGAAAGACATAGTGCCGCAACTGATTGAACACGGGCGGATTGTGCGACCGGTGATTGGCATCGATATCGCGCCCGACCAGTGGGCTCGGCAATCCGGCGTCAAAGGGGTGGCGGTGCTGCGGGTCGCACCGGGCTCTCCGGCCGACCGGGCGGGCTTGCGCGGAGCACAGCGCAGCCGCTGGGGCACCATTATCCTGGGCGACATAATCACCGCCATTGACCAACACCCCACCCGCAACTACGACGAGCTGATGACCGCACTGGAAAAATACGCGCCTGGCGACCGGGTGGAGTTGGTGTTTGCGCGCGACGGGAAAACCGAACGGCGCTCACTGACCCTCGCCGCTCCGGACGGGCTCTAATGTATTCCCACCACTAATAGCGAACCGGCACCGGGTGGACCAGCTCAATGTGGGCGTCATCCGGTCGGATGTCCGCCCGGTAGGCCAGCATCTCGACCCCAGCGGCGGCCGCCTCCCGCAGCGCCTTACCGTACGCCGGATCGATGGCATCCGCCGGCTCCACCCACTCCACGCCCGTGTGCTGGACGCAGAACAGCAGCACCGCCCGGTCGCCCTGCTGGGCAATGCTTGCCAGCTCCCGCAGGTGCTTGCGCCCGCGCTCGCTGACCGCGTCGGGAAACAGCCCCTGCCCCGGCTGCTCCATCAGCGTCACACTTTTGACCTCCACATAGCACGGAGCCCTGCCATCCTCCGTGAGCAGAAAGTCGATGCGCGAGCGCTCCTGTCCGTAGGGCACCTCGCGGCGGACCGTCGAGTAGCCGGCAAGCGCCTTAATCCGACCCGCCGTCAGCGCGGCCTCCACCAGGTGATTGGCCCGACCGGTATTGACCCCGGCCAGGTGCCCACCAGGCACCGTGGCCACTTCCCAGGTATGGCGATATTTGCGCTTGGGGTTGCCGGAATCCGAAAACCAGCAGGGTGAGTCCGGCACCACACAGTGGCGCATGGAACCGGTATTGGGGCAATGAATGGTCATTTCCGTGCCATCGGCGAGACGAACATCAGCCATAAAGCGCTTGTAGCGCCGCAACAGCGTCCCGGATTGCCAAAGCTGACTCAATTTCACCTCCTGATAGCACGCATTCATCGAAAAGTCCGCTATTGTTACAGTTAGGGTCCACGGGCTCAAACCAGGCTGTCATTAAGCGCCGAAACAGGCAAAAAAATACTGGCGGAGCCCCGGGATATCTGGTAGCTTGCCAACCCTTCAAATTTCACGGCCCTAAAGCCGGTGAACAGGAGCAGAATGACGGTCAGGGCCAAGGCGCCCAAAGGGTGAAACCCCGGCCAGTCATGACTGTCGGCCAGTTAAATGGGAAGTCATACGAGGCGCGCAACCATGCCGAAAAGTTCATCTACCGCGGAAAACTATTCAATGAGTAACTTCACCCCTTACAAGGAGAAGAAGGGCGAGGAGTACATGAACGAAAATCAGCAAGAACATTTTCGTCAGTTGCTGCTGGCCTGGCGGCGCGAGTTGATGGAAGAAGTCGACCGCACCATGAGCCACCTGAAAGACGAAGCGGCCAACTTCCCGGACCCGGCCGATCGCGCCAGCCA
>NZ_DFTP01000050.1:13014-13711 GCF_002381585.1 Marinimicrobium sp. UBA4209 | reverse complement strand
GCAAGCTGATCAAAAAGATCGACAGCACCCTTGAGCTGATCGAGAACGACGATTACGGTTTCTGCCACGCCTGTGGTGTGGAAATCGGTATCCGTCGCTTGGAAGCCCGTCCGACCGCCACCCTGTGTGTCGACTGCAAAACCCTTGATGAAATCAAGGAAAAGCAAGTCGGAGGTTAATCGCCGGTCGGGGCTCGCGCCCGCGTGAGCCCGGCGGCAAACCGCCGTATGCCGTACCCAACCTCTGCCAATGCTTCAACGCCCCAGGGCGCTGCCGAACCCTATGTGGGCCGGTTCGCGCCCTCCCCAACCGGCCCTTTGCACTTCGGCTCTCTCGTCAGCGCACTGGCGAGCTATGCTCACGCCCGGAAAGCCGGCGGCCGTTGGCGGGTGCGGATGGAAAATCTGGACCCACCCCGAGAGGAACCCGGCGCCGACGACGAGATTCTGCGTTCACTCGAAGCCCACGGACTGCACTGGGACGGCGAGGTGCTCCACCAGAGCGACCGACTCGACGCCTACGCCCAAACGCTGGATGAGTTGCAGAGGCAGGGCCTAGCCTACCGCTGCCAATGCACCCGCAAGGATATTCATGCGCTGGGCGGTGTCTATGATGGCCGCTGCCGGAACCGGGTTATCGAGCCGACCGAGCCCCACGCCTGGCGGCTGAAACTGTACGACGTACCCGAGGGCTGCCC
>NZ_DFTP01000050.1:11771-12984 GCF_002381585.1 Marinimicrobium sp. UBA4209 | reverse complement strand
CCCGCCGATCCCTACACCTGGCACGATCTGTTTCAGGGGCCTCAGACGTTGAGCCTGCGCCGCGATGTGGGCGATCCGATCATCAAGCGCAAGGATGGACTGTTCGCCTATCAGTTGGCAGTGGTGGTGGATGATATTCACCAGGGCATCACCCACATTATTCGCGGCGCCGATCTGCTACCGGTCAGCGCCGGTCAGGTGGCCAGCTTCGCCCTGCTGGGCGGACAGACGCCGGCGTTCGGGCACGTGCCGGTCGCCCTGAATGAACGGGATCAGAAACTGAGCAAGCAGCACCACGCACCGGCGCTCGACCCCGACCGGGCCGGTGCGAACCTGTGGCACGCACTGCACTTTTTAAGGCAGAATCCACCCAGGGAGTTGTTAGCTGCCACCCCCGAAGCCCTGCTCGACTGGACCCGCGAACACTGGCGCAACGATCTCGTCCGGGGCATGCAGGCCCGGGCTCCGGAGGCTATTTTGAACCCCGACGACGCACGCAGCTCCGATACCGCTCAGAGGATGCCCCATGAATAATCAGCGCCTGGTGATCCTGCTGCTGCTGATCGCCTACATCTTTTCGCCCACCCTGTTCACCTGGATCATCAATCCCGAGGGTGCCTGGTTCCGTCCTTACATCATCTGGGCGCTGGTCATTGTCATTGCCTACGCCGTTCAAAACCGCAAGAAGAGGCCCCATGATCTTTGAGTTAAGCCATGTGGCGCTGATCGGCGTCAGCTACTTGCTGGTTTTGTTCGGTATCGCCTGGATCACTGAAAAGGGCTGGATTCCCGACGCGGTCACCCAGCACCCTCTGACCTACATTCTGTCCCTGGGCATCTTTGCCAGTGCCTGGGCGTTTTACGGGGTCATCGATCTGGCCTTCCAGTTTGGCTACGGCGCCCTGGCCTATTACCTGGGCACCGGCGCTCTGTTTCTGTTCGCCCCGGTCGCCCTGGCACCGCTGGCGGAGCTGGCCCGGCGCCATCAGGTGCACTCCCTCGCCGACCTGCTGGTATTCCGCTATCACAGCCACGGTGTCGGCGCCCTGACCACCCTGTGCATGCTGCTGGGCATTCTGCCGCTGATGGCGCTGAACATTCAGGCCATTGCCGACACCATGTACATTCTGACGGTGAGCAGTAATCCCAGCCTGCCGGCCATGGGCACCGGCTTTACCTTCAAGGACCTGATGGCCATGGCGTACTGCGCCCT
>NZ_DFTP01000050.1:0-11727 GCF_002381585.1 Marinimicrobium sp. UBA4209 | reverse complement strand
GCCCTGCTCGCGGTGTTCACCATCCTGTTCGGCTCCAGCCGCGACCAGCACCGCGGCCTGTTCACCGCCATGGCGTTCGAGTCCCTGATCAAGGTCTTCGCCCTGTGTGCCATCGGCCTGCTCGCGGTGTACGGCGTGTTCGACGGCTTCAGTGGCCTGGACCAGTGGCTCTCCCAGAACCCGGAAAACCTCGCCCTGCTCCACGCCCCCATTCAGGACGGCGCCGCCCACACTCTGCTGCTGGTGTTTGTGGCCACCGCCATCACCATGCCGCACATCTTTCATATGGGCGTGACCGAGAACCTGCTCACCCGCAACGTGCACACCATTACCTGGGCGTTCCCGCTGTTCCTGCTGCTGATGGCGCTGCCGATCTTCCCGATTCTGTGGGCGGGCTTCGAGCTGTCTGTTCCGCTACCCGCCCAGTATTTCACCCTCGGGGTACCGATTCTCGCGGAGTCCACGGGTCTGACCGTGCTCGCCTTTATCGGTGGCCTGTCCGCCGCCACCGGGGCCATGGTGGTGATGATGCTCGCCCTGGCCACCATGGTGATGAACCACTGGATTCTGCCGGCGCTGAGTCTGCGCAACCGGGATGACCTCTACCGGCAGCTGCTGTGGTTGCGCCGAGTGCTGATCGCCACCCTGTTTTTCGGGGGCTATTTCTTTTACTGGTTGCTGGACAACCGCCACAGCCTGACCAACCTGGCACTGCTCACCTTTATTGAAACCCTGCAGTTTCTGCCCGGCATGTTTGCCATCGTGTTCTGGCCTCAGGGGAACCGGCGCGGCCTGCTGAGCGGTTTGACGGTGGGCACACTGATCTGGGCGGTAGGCCTGCTGTTGCCGGTACTGACCGGTCTGACCTCGCTTCCCCTGCCGGGAACCGACCTGGTTCTGCCCCTCGGAATGGAGCAGTGGAGTGCCATTGCCCTGTTGTCGGTCGGCGCCAACACCGCCATATTCGTCGGGCTGTCGCTCATCACCCGGCAAACCGAAGAAGAGCAGTACAGTGCCGAGCTGTGCGCCGCCGACGAACTCAGCCAGCCGGTGCGGCAGGCTCTGGATGTGCACAGCGCGGCGGAGTTCAAAACCCGCCTGGCCAAATCCTTGGGCAAGGTCACCGCCAGCCGTGAGGTGGATGTCGCCCTGAGCGAGCTGGGGCTGCGCATCACCGAGCGGCGCCCCTACGCCCTGCGCCGGCTGCGGGACCAGATTGAAGCCAACCTCTCCGGCCTGATGGGCATTCATGTCGCCGGCGAAATCATGGACCGCCACCTGCCCTACACCCTGGCGGAGCGGCGCGACACGTTGGACATCAACCTGATTGAAAACCGCCTGGCCCAGTACCGGGACCACCTGACGGGCATGGCGGCCGAGCTTAACAACCTGCGGCTCTACCACCGGAAAACCCTGGAAGAGCTGCCCATGGCCGTGTGCTCCCTGGGCCGCGACGGTGAAATCCTGATGTGGAACCGGGCCATGGAGCTGCTGACCCAGACCCCGAGCGATGATGTCACCGGCTCGCGCCTGGACGACCTGTCCGAGCCCTGGCGGGCCCTGTTGATCGATTTCAGCGAAAGCACCGAGCCCCACTACTACCGCCAGGAGATCGATCTGAACGGGCGTCCGCACTGGATCAGCCTGCACAAAGCCAATATTGAGGGTAGCATCCACAGCGGCGAGTACGACCAGGTAATCCTGCTCGAAGACGTGACCGAGACCCAATTGCTGGAGCAGGAGCTGATTCACAGTGAGCGTCTGGCCTCGGTGGGCCGACTGGCCGCCGGCGTGGCCCACGAGATCGGTAACCCCATTACCGGCATTTCCAGCCTGGCCCAGAACCTGCGTTACGAGTCCGACGCCCCGGAAGTGTTGGAAACCGCCGAGCACATCCTGAGCCAGACCGACCGGGTGACCCGCATCGTCCAGTCCCTGGTGAGCTTCTCGCACAGCGGGCAGAACAAGAAGAGCGAGTTCGAGGCGGTGGACCTGCGCGCCTGCGCCAACGAGGCCATTCAGCTGCTGTCGCTGCAGAAAGACAAAAATCAGGTGGAGTACGTCAACAATATCGCCAAAAACGCCATTATTGCGGGCGACAGCCAGCACCTGATCCAGGTTTTCATCAACCTGCTCTCCAATGCCCGGGATGCCAGCCCAGCCGGCAGCCGTGTTATGCTGGACAGCAGCGAAGATGAATACAGCATCATTTTCTCCGTGACCGACCAGGGCAGCGGCATCCCGGCGGACAAGATGGACCAGATTCTCGAACCCTTCTTTACCACCAAGGACCCGGGGGATGGCACGGGGCTCGGGTTGGCCATGGTGTACAGTATTGTGGAGGATCACGGCGGCAAGCTCGACATCAAGAGCCCGGTGGATACCGTGCACCAACGTGGCGCACAATTCACCATCAAATTACCGCGCCATATTGATTCCATGCGGCCGGAGTGATATTTTCCGGCATCAAACAGGCCTGCAGGGGCCCGGCGAACGGCAGCGCCCGGCCCCTTTCGCAACCTGCCAGACCATAGGCGATGTGAGCACTATGAGCAAAATCCTGATCGTTGAAGACGAACCCATCATCCGCACCGCGTTGCGCCGCCTGCTGGAGCGCAACAAGTACGAGGTGAGCGAAGCGCCCTCGGTCAAAGAGGCCACCGGCAAGTTCACCCTCGCGGATTTTGACCTGATCATCAGCGACCTCAGACTGCCCGGCGCGCCCGGGACCGACCTGATCAAGCTCGCCGACAGCGTGCCCGTGCTGATCATGACCAGCTATGCCAGCCTGCGCTCGGCCGTCGACTCCATGCGCATGGGCGCGGTGGACTACATCGCCAAGCCGTTCGACCACGAAGAGATGGTCACCGCCGTCAAGCGGGTCATTGGCAAGGCCAACGCTGCCAACCTGCAAAAACACAGCTCCACCACCGCCAGCCATGCCATAGCCGGCATGATCGGCGCCAGTGACGTGATGCACGACCTGTACAACCGGATTCACAAGGTGGCCCCCACCAAGGCCACCGTGCTGGTGCGCGGCGAAACCGGTACCGGCAAGGAGCTGGTGGCCCGGGCCCTCCATGAAGAGAGCCCCCGGCGGGAAAAGACCATGATTTCCGTCAACTGCGCGGCCATCCCGGAAACCCTGATTGAATCCGAGCTGTTCGGCCATGAAAAAGGCGCTTTCACCGGTGCCGCCAGCACTCGCGAGGGCCTGGTAGCGGCGGCCGACGGCAGCACCCTGTTCCTCGATGAGATTGGCGAGCTGCCCCTGGAGGCCCAGGCGCGCCTGCTGCGGGTCCTGCAGGAGGGCGAGGTACGCCCGATCGGCTCGGTGGAGTCCCACAAGGTGGATGTCCGCCTGGTGGCCGCCACCCACCGGGACCTGCGCAAACTGGCTCAGGAGGGCAAGTTCCGGGAAGACCTGTACTTCCGCATCAACGTGGTGCAGCTGGAGCTGCCCCCGCTACGCGACCGAGGTAAAGACATCATCACCCTGGCCGAGGCTCTGCTGGCCCGCTATTGCCAGGAAATGGAAAAACCCAACCTGAAGCTGTCCCCAGAGGCGGTGCAGGCCATTACCACCTACACCTGGCCGGGGAACGTGCGTGAGCTGGAAAACGCCATGCAGCGCGCGGTCATCCTGTGCGAAGACACCCAGGAAATCAGCCACGAGCTGTTGGATATTGATCTGGATCTGGTGCGTTTTGAAGAAGATGACGAGGACGATACCCGCTCCTCGCCCGAGCGCATCCAACCGCGCGGCAAAGCGCCCCAGGACCCGAACGAAGATCTCTCTCTGGAAGACTACTTCCAGCGCTTCGTGCTCGAGCACCAAGACACCATGAGCGAAACCGAGCTGGCCCGCAAATTGGGCGTCAGCCGCAAGTGTCTCTGGGAGCGTCGGCAGCGCTTCGGCATTCCCCGCAACAAGGCCGCTGGCGCCAAGTAAGCCCCTTCTCCCCTCCTTTTCTCGATCCTTCGGCGCGCACCCTCAGCGCCGGAGGGCTCTGCCTGTCTAACCGCCGTAACACCCAGAAAGACCTTTAATGTGCCACAAAAACGATTTTGGCGCCATAAGCGTTACGCAGGGTTACCCCCGGCCAAGGCTGTTACCTGCACCAGAGTTGTTACCCCCCACAAACGACGTAACAGTCTGGCTCAGGAACTGTAACCGTTCGAAATGGATCAGGATGACGAGAGATCATACAAATAAACTAACTTATTGATTTTATTGAACTTTACATTTCTGGCACGGGACGTGCTCTATATCCGGGCACATAACAACAACAAACAATAAAAAGCACGCCAACAATAACAACAACAAACAATAAGAAATGAAACGAACATAATTACAACAATAGACAATAAGAAAAGAAGAAGTTCAAAAATAACAACAACAAACAATAAAAAACGAAAGCAACATAATAACGACAAGAAACAATAAAAATAGAAACGTAAATAATAATAACGAAACAACAATAAAAAGAAGCGAAAGCCTTGTGCTTTACGCCCATAAAAAAATGATAATGATAACTACACAAGAAAAGCGGAAAGACTGACTAGACACTGGAGCGGGATTGCAAGCACGCACACTTGATACGAGGGCACGGACGCGCCGATTTGCAGGCCAAGGGAACCTTGGCGAATCGATCCCACGGGAAAGCTTCGGCTTTCCCGTTTTGCTTTCTGGCCCCCGTCAACACGGGCCCCTCCCGGCTCCCAACGTTTCCACCATCCCCCGCCCGTGCTAAACTGCCCGGCTTTCAGACTCGAGTCCGGCACGGCTGCCGGCGAAAGCACTCACTGACAGTAACCCAATGCCCATGCTTAGACGGCTTATCAACAAACTGCGCCCCCGTTCACGCCCCACCCCCCAACTCCGGGTTATCCCCCGCGACCAGCACAAGGTCTCCCGCCGGGACATCAGTCAGGCGGCCCTGCGTATCATGAAACGCCTGGACGAAGCGGGTTATCAGGCCTTCCTGGTCGGCGGCGGCGTGCGGGATCTGCTCCTGGGCGGTCACCCCAAGGACTTCGATGTGGCCACTGACGCCACACCGGAGCAGATCAAGCGGCTGTTCCGCGGAGCGCGCATCATTGGCCGGCGCTTTCAGATTGTCCATGTGCGCATGGGACGGGAGATCATTGAGGTCACCACCTTCCGGGGCCACCACGAGCAGTCCCGCAGTGAAGACGGCATGCTCCTGCGGGACAACGTCTACGGCTCCCTGGAAACCGACGCCGTGCGGCGGGATTTCACCGTCAACGCGCTCTACTACACCCTCAATGACTTCGCCATTCACGACTATACCGGTGGCCTGAAGGACCTGGAGAAGCGCACCCTGCGCATTATCGGCGACCCGGAAACCCGCTATAAGGAAGATCCGGTGCGCATGCTGCGCGCGGTGCGCTTTGCCGCCAAACTGGGCTTCAAGATAGAGCCCGGCACCGCCGATCCGATTCTGGAGCTGGGCGAGTTGCTGCGCAACATCCCCCCGGCGCGCCTGTTTGAAGAAGTGCTGAAGCTGTTTATGGCCGGCTCGGCGACCGCCACCTTTACACTGATGCGCGATTACCACCTGCTCGAGCACCTGTTCCCGGGCACCGAGGCAGCGCTGCAGGCCGGCGACGAGCAAGGCCTGGCCCTGATCGAAGAGACCATGGCCAACACCGACAAGCGGGTGCGGGCCGACAAACCGGTGACGCCGGCCTTCATTTACGCCGCCCTGCTCTGGCCGCCAATGCGCGCCCGGGCCGACGAGCTGGTCAAGAACATGCCACCGCAAGCGGCCTATCAGCAGGCCGCCACCGAGGTCATCGGCCAACAACTGGGACACACCGCCCTGCCCAAGCGCTTCCTGATTCCCATGCGGGAAATGTGGGACATGCAGCACCGCCTGGTACAGCGCCGCCACCCCCAGAAGCTGCTGGAGCAGTCCCGGTTCCGCGCCGCTTACGACTTCCTGATTCTGCGCGAAGCCTCCGGCGAGCGCCTGGGTGGCGCGGGCAGCTGGTGGACCCGATTCCAGGAAGTGGATGAACCGGAGCAGCAGAAAATGATTGCTGAGGCCCGCCGTCAGGGACCGGGTGGCAAGAGCGGTCGGCGGCGCAACCGGAAACGGCGTGCGCCCCGCCAGGAAAGTCCGACTCCCAGTTCCCAGGACTGAGCGTGACCCCCTGCTATATCGGCCTCGGCAGCAACCTGGACGATCCGTTCGGGCAACTGAGCCGCGCCTTCGAGGCGTTGGCCGGGCTGCCGGAGAGCACCCTGGTGGCGCGCTCGCCACTGTATTCCAGCAAACCGGTGGGCCCGCCCCAACCGGATTACCTCAACGCCGTCGCCCGCCTCGATACCCGCCTGGAACCACTGGCACTGCTGGATGCCCTACAGGGCATCGAACAGGCCCACCAGCGGGTGCGCAGCCAACACTGGGGGCCGAGAACCCTGGATCTGGACCTGTTGCTCTACGGCGACGAGACTCTGAGCACACCGCGCCTGACCGTTCCCCACCCGGAAATGACCCGGCGCGCCTTTGTTCTCTACCCTTTAGCGGATATCGCCCCGCACCTGACCCTTCCCACAGGCACCTCACTTGCGTCATTATTGAAGGCCTGCCCTTACGAGGGGCTGGAGCGGTTCAACCCTGACAGTCAACACCGGGAGTCGTAACGCGTGGCAGCGATGTTTGACGATCAACAACTGGATTTTTCCCAGGCCGACCTTCCCCGCTACATTGCCGTGGAAGGGCCAATTGGTGTCGGGAAAACCACCCTGGCCAAAAACCTGGCCCAACTGTTCAATTACGACGTGTTGCTCGAGCAGCCGGAAGAGAACCCGTTCCTGGAGCGTTTCTACCGCTCCCCGAAAACCGCCGCCCTGCAGACTCAACTGTTCTTTCTATTCCAGCGAGCCAACCAACTGGAACAGCTGCGCCAGAACGACATGTTCGAGCCGGTGCGGGTCGCCGATTTTCTGATCGAGAAAGATCAGTTGTTCGCTCAGGTCACCCTGGACGATGACGAACTGGCCATTTACCAACAGGTGTACGATCGGCTCACACTGGATGCCCCCCGACCCGATCTGGTGATTTATCTTCAGGCCCCCTCGCGCGTTCTGAACGAGCGCATCCGCGAGCGCGGGATCGCCAGCGAACAGCGCATAAGCCCGGAGTACATTGAGGCCCTGAACGAGGCCTACACCCAGTTTTTTCACTATTACGACAGCTCACCCCTGCTGATCGTCAACGCCCAGGACCTGGATCTCGCCCGAAACCGGGAACACTTCCAGCAACTGATCGAAACCCTGTTAACCATCAAGAGCGGGCGCCACTACTACAACCCGACGCCCGCCCTCTAAGCCCGTTACGGAGAACCCTATGCCTTACGGAGCCAACGCCGATACCGCCCTGAACAAGACGGTGACCGTCAAAACCCTGCAGAAGCTCAAGGGCTCCGATGAGAAGTTCGTGGTGGTGGCCCTGTACGATGCCCCCATGGCCGCCATGGCCCAGAAATGCGGGGTCGAAGCCGTGCTGGTGGGGGACTCCCTGGGCATGACGGTACTCGGCTACCAGAGCACCATTCCGGTCACCATGGAGCAGATGATCTACCACGTGGAGGCGGTGGCGCGCGGCAACCAGAAATCCCTGATCATCGCCGACCTGCCGTTCATGACCTACGCCACCCTGGACGATGCCCTGAAAAACGCCACCCGCCTGATGCAGGCCGGAGCCCAGATGATCAAGATCGAGGGTGGCCGCTGGCTGACAGAGACCGTGCGCCGTCTGTCCGAGTGCGGCATTCCGGTATGCGCCCACCTGGGCCTCACGCCGCAATCGGTCAACAAGTTCGGCGGTTTTCGGGTGCAGGGGCGGGATGCCGCCCAGGCCGATGAAATCGCCGAAGATGCCGCGCTCTTGGCCGAGGCGGGCGCCGATCTCGTGGTGCTGGAATGCGTGCCCTCGGCACTGGCCGCGCGCATCACTAAAAACACCCCAATACCGACCATCGGCATTGGCGCGGGCCGGGACACCGACGCACAAGTGCTGGTGATCAATGACATTCTGGGCCTGACCGAGCAGCCACCGAAGTTTTCCAAAAACTTCCTGACCGAAGCCGGCGACATTCCCGGCGCCATGAAAAAGTACGTGGCCGACGTCAAGTCCGGTGTCTTCCCTGGCGACGACCATATATTTCTGTAAACTGTAATCGCGACACCGAAAACACCGGCACCCACCCCAAACCACAACATCAACCCGGGTGCCGGGGCTCCCCGGAGCCACCCATAAAAATAGACCGTGAGAGTGAGAGATACTATGAACATACGCATCCCCGCCTGGTGGGCGGTACTGGGCTGCGCCAGCCTTTTGTTGGCTTGCCAGAATCAACCGGCCGAGCCGGAAGCTGCCGACACCATCGCCACCTCCGACGCCGCCTGGGAGGATTACCGGGCCCGCTCCGACCATTGGCGCTCAGTCGATCGGGACTTCATTCGCGGGGAAGTGGCCGCCGAAGGCCTCGACAATCCCAAGCGACCCGCCCGTACCCACCGCTTCGGGTTCGACCCCAATCAACCCACCGAGTGGTACAGCACCGACGAAGGCCGCCGAATCGCCGACATCGTGGTGTCTTTTCAGACGCCCTCCGGCGGCTGGTCCAAACGCACCGACATGAGCAAGCGCCCACGCCAGCCCGGCGAGCACTTCGGGTATGAATCCAGCTACATTCCCACCTTCGACAACAGTGCCACCACAACCCAGATCGAGCTGCTGGCCAAAGCACACACCGCCACCGGTGATACGCGCTACCTGGAAGCCTACGTGCGTGGCGTCGAGCTGATTCTGGAAGCCCAGTACCCCAACGGCGGCTGGCCCCAGAACTTCCCCCTGCGCGGCGGATACCATGACTACATCACCTACAACGACCAGGTGATGGAAAACAATATGACCGTGTTGCACCGGGTCAGCCTGGGCAAAGCGCCGTTCGCGCAGGCCCCGAACGACCTGCGGGCCGAATCCGCCGCCGCCCTCGACCGGGCCCTGGACGCCGCACTGGCCACGCAGGTGGTGGTGAACGGCAAGCCCACCCTCTGGGGTGGCCAGCATGACCCCAGGACCCTGGAGCCCATGAAAGCCCGTGCCTATGAGATGGTCGCCTTGGCCACCGCCGAAAGCGTCTCATTGCTGGATTTCATGATGGATCTGAACGATCCCTCCGCCGAGATACAACACGCCATTCACTCCGCCATGGCGTGGTATGAAAACAACGTAATCACCGGCTACCGATGGGACAGTGACACCCGGGAAATCGTCCCCGACGCGGACGCGCCACCCATCTGGTCCCGCTTTGCCGAAATCGGCACCAACCGCCCCCTGTTTGGCTACCGGGACCACTCGGTGCATTACGACATCAAAGACATTTCCATGGAGCGCCGCGAAGGCTACGGCTGGTACACCACCGAACCGAGCGAGGTCCTGGAAAAATACGAAGACTGGAAGCGTCGCTTTCCGCGTTAAACCGCGTTCTGATAGATCGACAGAATCAGCTCAGTGGTCAGTCGGGCCGAGGTCGGTCCGGCCAGAGGTTCACGGCCATCACGAACGGCCGCTTCAAAATCCTCGATGATTGCCTGATGCGCGGTGGTGTCCGTCACCGCCGCGCTGGTGGCGCCGTCGTGCTGATAGTGGTCCCCAGGCGCGCTCGGGTTATCCACCCCATCCACCGCCCACTGGGTTACCACATCGTCGGTCAGGGTAAAACTGCCGCGCTCGGCATGCACTTCCATCCGCGCCGCAAAACCCGGCCGGGCCGCAGTTGAAGCCACCACCGTACCGATCATCCCATCCTCATGACGCATCAGCGCCGCACCGTGATCCTCCGCCTCGATATAGTGGGCAAAGGTCCCCAACATACTCTCCACCTGCCCGGGTAAACCGAACAGCCAGGTATAAATATCCAGGTTATGACAGGCCTGCTGCATAAAGGGACCGCCGCCATCCAGTGCCAGGCCACCGCGATAATCGCCGCTGTCATAGTAGGCCTGATCCCGATAAAACTTGGCTGCCAGATCCACCGCGTAAATCCGTCCGAAGGCGCCCTGATTCATCAACGCCTTGATCGCCTGATTGTCCGGCCGAGTGCGCCGCTGATAACAGACCGCCAGCATCACGCCCGCTTTATCACAGGCGTCGGTCATCCGGTCCATCGCCTCAATACTGATATCCAGCGGCTTCTCGGTCAGCACATGCTTGCCCCGCGCTGCTGCGTCGATCGCCCCCTGGTGATGCAACCCGTTGGGCGTGGCCAAAATCACCGCATCGAAATCGGCATCCACCGCGTCAATCGAAGGCCAGACCGGCAGCGCCGGCGCCGCCGACAGCGGCCGCCCGGAACGGGACACCGCCCCCACCAGCTCACTGCCCGACCGCTCGGCCAGCGCATTGACATAGGTATTACTGATATTCCCGGTACCCACGACCACATAGCGCATCAGTTCACCTCCTCTTCCGAACTCCAGACCTTCATGGTCTGATTGGAGAGCAGGTGACATTCGCCCTCCACCGCAACGTAGGTGCGCATAAAGTGATACTTGTTACCCCGCACCTCACCGCCCTCTTCACGAGGCGACTTCTCCACCGTGGTAAAGCCAGTGAGCACTGCCGTGTTATCCAGGCGCCGATACTCCAACTGCTCCGAACGTCGGGCCAGCGGCACCTCATGTCCCTCCCCCAGGCGTCCGACCAGGGTCGCCTTGTCTTCCGCCGCCACGGCATGGTTGTGCACCCAGACAAAGTCATCGGCCAGAAGAGCGCGCATAAACTCAGGATTGCCCACCCGCAGCGCGTCTTCATACTGACCATCCAGCCGCTTGAGGGCGTCGGCTTCAAGGCAATCAGCGGCAAACGCCGTGGTGGAACACAGAACAAGCGCCGCAGCGCCAAGGCAGGTTTTCATAGGGGTAACTCCGGTGGTTGATTTGTTATGATGCCACCGAGTTTAGCAAACTTCCGCCCTCTCGCCGTCTTGAGCCAGGAACGGATACTCAGGTATTAAACGAGGCGAGCGATACTTTACTGACCGTCAAAAGCGTTACGCGGCTTTGACGACAAAATCCACGTGAACGGCGTCGTAGGGGAAATAGACCTTGCCGCTATCATCCTTATCCAACACACCACAGCCAAGCAGGGCCTGAACATCGGTGTGAACGGCCTTGACGTCACGCTCCAGCTTGCGAGCCAACTCCCGAATACCAAGAGGCCCGGCACCGGTCATGGCTTTTATTAACAGCCAGCGCTTGGGTGTCAGTGTGCGCCACAATGTCTCTTCGTCGGGAAAACTGATGAAGTCACCTTGTGACTTGCCCTTAAGCGCCGCCTTCATGCGTCGCTCCACGGTCTCGCGCGTAGCCACTTCAACTGTCACGGTGCTCATGCTCGGCCTCCCAAATCACGACATCCATGAACCGGTCTACCCCAAGGGGAGCTCGGGTTTTCAATAGCTGCTTTGCCCTCATGTTGTCAATCGTACCAACACCTAGCCGGCTCTTCAATACCGCTGACAACTCCGGCAGAAAATCCGGCCTCTTCGCTTACTCGGTCAACAAACCTGCAATGAAAAGGTCCGCGCTGCGCGGCTTCAGCACTCTGCGGCACAATTACGACATTTAGAGAGGGAGGGAAGGACGAAAAAGCCCCTGAAATTCAGGGTATACGGATTTAATGGTTG